>JAYUJV010000326.1:0-2751 GCA_043764975.1 Saprospirales bacterium | reverse complement strand
GCAGCATATTTTATACTTTTGGTATTATATTGTGTAGAGTTATGTTTTAAAAATTGCTTACAAAAGTATTTAATATTATTAAAAAAGTATGATTCTTTGATTTTTTTTGTAAAAACTTATAGTTTAACAAGTTTTAGAAATTACTTTAAAAGTATTAAGTATTTGAGTATAAAGTATTCAGGTCGAGATACATAACGAGTATTAAGTATGGAAGTATAAAGCATCCAAGTCGATATAATAAACTCTAAATCAGTATTTTAAATATTGTAAAAAATACAATGCTTAGTACTTTTATACTTAATACTTTTTCTCTTAGATATTGTAAAAACTGCAATACTTAATACTTATATACTTAATACTTATATACTTAATACCATAGAATAATTGAGTAAAAAACAAAGAATATGAATTTGCTCTACAAAAAAAATTAAAAAAGAACATTAAATAAATAATCACGTTTTGAAGTTAAAACCAATACATATTATCATCTTTTTAATGACTATACACAACGCTTTCGCGCAAAGACGTGTAGATGATAAAGGTATTGTGTTACGTCCTAAACCAATATTTCAAGACACGCTGAAACGTGACACCACACCACAAATCGTAAAAAAAACCGTGGCAATAAAATACTCAAAAGACAGCCTTAATGCGCCAGTAAATTATACCGCCGATGATTCGATTTACTACGATGTGAAAAAAAATCTGATGTATTTGTACGACAAAGCGACCTTGAAATATCAGAAAACGAACCTTTCCGCAGACCTCATAACCATAAATGGTAAAGAAAACATAGCAAGTGCCGAAGTCGGAAAAGACAGCCTTGGTCGCCCCGAAGGTCGTCCTCTGTTTGATGATGGCAGTGGTCAAAAACTAAAAGCCACAAAACTTTCATATAATTTCAAATCACGTAAAGGCATTGTTTTTGAATCCCAAACCGAGCAGCAAAATATGTTCATAACGGGTAACAAAACAAAATTTGTGGCGCATGATCCAAAAGATACAACAGCAACTGACATTATTTATCAAAAAAATGCAGTACTTTCTACTTGCAACGAACCTATTCCGCACTACGGGCTACGCGCCTCCAAGATGAAACTCATACCCAATAAATGGGTTGTGATGGGCCCAGCTAACCTCGAAATTGCAGGTGTGCCAACGCCAATTTGGTTTCCGTTTGCTGCATTGCCACTCAAAAAAGGTGCGCGAAGTGGCATTATATTTCCAAGCAATTATACTTCAGATTTTCGCGGTTTTGGCATTGTCGGCATCGGATATTATAAACCAATAAATGACCATTGGGACGCAACTATTCTTGGAGATGTGTTTTTGCGTGGTAGCTTTGGCGTAAGCGTAAAAAGCAATTATAATTATTTATATAAAAATAGAGGTAATTTCAATTTAAGTTATACGAGTATTCGAGAAGAAAAAGTAGATATAAAAAGAAATAAATTGTACAATGTAAATACGCCAACCATCAGTATTTATTGGACACACAACAACGATTCGCGCTCGAATCCTTACAATACTTTTAATGGCTCAATCAACATCGTGACCAACGGCGCAAATCGCCGATACAACAACGATATTAAAAGCGTAAGTAACAACTTGTTTAACTCTGGTGTGAATTTTACGCATCGCTTTCCAGACAATCCATCGTTGTCTTTTCAGGCATCCATGTCACATAGTCAAAATAGCAAAACGAAGGACATCAGCATGACTTTACCTGAGCTTTCATTCAATATTGCGAGTCATCCGTTGTATAAAAACAAGAAAAACTTAGGCGAAGAACAATGGTACGAACGGGTCAATTTTGGTTTTAATGCACGCGCGACGAACACATTTAGAGGTAAAGATTCTACTTTTTTTACTAAAAAAACCTTGCAAGATGCGAATTTTGGCTTTAAATACGATGCCAATTTGAGTACAAACCTAAAATTATTGAAATACATCGACATCAATCCTAATGCAAGTTTGGGTGTGTTGCATTACTTCAAAGTCTATACGCCAACTTTTGACCAAACCATCGTTTATGATTCTTTAAAAGCAAATAGACAAGCTGTTTTTAATGCTTTGAGCAATAGATACGATAGTTTATACCGTGTGGCGCAATACGGCAAAGTCGTGAATGAATATAAAAGTGGCATTTTTTCTACTATTCCGACGCTTTCGGCAAGTGTAGCGGCGACTACAAACTTGTTCGGAATCGTGCGCTTAAAATTTGGCCCGAAAAACAAAGTTTCGATTCGACACAAGATTACACCTTCGGTTTCATATAGTTTATCCAATAATTTCTATCAAGATAAATGGTACAATTATGTACAGCGCACCAATAATCCTAATGCAAAGACTTTTTTAGACATTTATCAACGTTATTCGATATTTGATGGCAGCGCATTCGGTTCGCCAAGCTATCAAGATCCGAAGTTTCGTAAGGGCAATGGCTCGATCAGTTACAGTATCAATCAATTGTTTGAGACCAAATATCGTTTCCGCAAAGATACGATTGACCGCAAAGGAACACTGTTTGAAAACATCTCTCTATCAGGTAATTATTTGCCGAATGCAGACAGTTTAAAGTTTTCGGATTTGTCATGGAGTACCAATCGAACGATACTAAAAAACCATACGACTATTAATTTGAATGGCTCATTTAGTTACTATACAGTTCAGAAAGATACGCTCGGTCGATTTACGGCTGTGAATACATTTTATGCTGCACAACAGCGAAAAGCAGGCAATCCAAATTGG
>JAYUJV010000325.1:0-2751 GCA_043764975.1 Saprospirales bacterium | reverse complement strand
TTTCGATAACGATACCACGACTGTTCGTGCTATGTACACAAAAAACGCCTTCGGGTGTACTTTCTAAGACCATAGCAACATGCGAGATGCGCTTTTTGCGACCAAAGAATACTAAATCACCTGGGCGAGCAGTTTTTAAATCAATCTTACGTCCTTTTGTTGCCAATGTAGAGGCACCTCCAGAAACTTTCACTTTGTACTCGTTCAAAACATAGCCTACAAAACCGCTACAATCGAAGCCAGTCTGTGGAGAGCGGCCGCCTGTGCGATAGTGAAGTCCAATAAAATTTTGAGCATAACCGATTAGGTTTTGACGAAGTTGGAATTCATCTTCCGTAATCAAGCTATTGTCTTCGTCAATGGCTTTGGTTGCGGTGTTTGAATTAGCATCATTCACGACTACTTCAGTTCGGATTTCATCAGTTTTTGCAGTGCTTAAGCGCGCCACATTACACGATGTCATCATAGCAAATAAAGCGAGGGAGCTCATGGCTGCTAATCTTAAATCGTATTTCTTCATTTTTATTATTTTGTGCAATGAAACTTTTTCCAGATGCAAACTTTGTTTTTAATATCATAAACATTAATCATAAAGTTGTTTTTGTCAAAAAAAAGTCAAAAAACTTTTTTTCTTTAAAACGAGCATCTTCGAGTTCGGATTTTCATAAAGATTCAACATTATTTTTTTGTTTAAATCTTAAAAAATACAAACTAAGCACACATCACGGTTTATTAAAGTAAGCATTTTTCTATTGAAAAATACGTTAGTTACAAGTTGAAATTGCCGTATCAGATAAGGCAAAAAGAATTATACATTACGTGTAAACGTAATACATAAGTGACTGTCAGTAAACTGTTTGGTGGGAAACCAAGACTTCGAGCGCTATTTGGGAAATAAAACGGTTGCGCTATATTGTAGGGTTGAGTGAAGTCTAAAACAGAATAATATATTGGATAAATTCTCAATGTCGGGTGCAATGATACGATATATATTTGAACTTACAATACATTACATATATTTTTTTTCATATTTTAACATAAAATCATCTTTATCATTCAAAAAATTTAGCTTTTGTCTATAATCTTTTAGCTTTTCATATTCAAAATGATGTGTTTCTACGGCTGTTTCGTGCGCCATTTTATATCGCGTTTGACCTTCATAATCAATGACTGCTGTTTCGCCTGAGTGGTAAATTTCATTTCCATCGAGACCCACTCGATTCACGCCAACCACATAACATTGGTTTTCGATGGCGCGCGCTACCAAAAGGCTGTTCCAAGCATGGATGCGGCGCTCAGGAAAATTCGCTACATATAATAGTATGTCATAATGATCCGTATTTCTGCTCCAAACAGGGAATCTGATGTCATAACAAACCATGGGGCAAATTTTCCAGCCTTGATAATTTATCAATAAACGTGCCGAGCCAGCCGTATAGTGTTCATGCTCATTGGCTAGGCTAAAAAGATGACGTTTATCGTAGGTTTTTATGTCGCCTTGCGGCGTAATGAATATAAATCGGTTGTAATATTTTTCATTTTCGACAATCATCAGACTGCCACACAAGGCTGAACCAAGCGTTTGCGCTTGGTGGCGCATCCACTTCACCGATTCGCCATCCATAGTTTCAGCAAATTGAGTGGGCTTCATCGAAAAGCCAGTCGTAAACATTTCGGGCAACACGACAACGTCCGTTTGCCCTTGCAAAGGCGCAATGAGCGCCTCCAAAGCCAATAGGTTTGCGGATTTATCTTCCCAAACCAAGTTGCATTGTACCGTGGTGATTCGTATGGTTTTTTGCATTTGTTTTTTTTAAGAATCGAGAGTCGAGAGTATCGAAAGTATCGAGAGTCGAGAATCGAGAGTTTCTAATCGAGATTTGCCCGAAAGTCGTGAGTCGTGAGAGAAATTGCTGAAACGCAATTTTTTTCGTGAATCGTGAGAACAAATCGAGAGTCGAAAGACGAAAATCGAAAGAGCACTGAGAGCTGCTAATGACTAGCTGACAACAATGACTAACTGACAATGTATGACTTATTTCTTAACGATAATACATCAATACGGCGCCAAAAAGTGTGATGAGTGCTATCAAGACGGAAGCCATTTGCATCGAATATCGGATATGACTCACGAAGGTTTCGATGTCGGTTCGCAACGCTGGATGTTTGGCAATCACATCTGTTTCCATTTTTTGAGCATTGAACAAGTGTTCCATACCGAACTCCACTCGATGCTGAACCAAGACTTTATATACCTTGAATACTTTTACTCGAAAATAAACATTCAGGAACAACATCGCGATAAATAAGCCGATGATTAAAGCTACTAATATTGTGAACATACTTTTTTTATTTATAAAATATTGATTATCAGATATTAATATATATAATAATTAATAAAACCCTTTAAGGGTTAATTTGACAAAAAGACGTAAAGGAAGCAATTTTTCCAAATTTTATCATAAAAACCCTTAAAGGGTTGAATACGTAAAATAAATAAACAATAAATAAACGTAAAATAAATAAACAACAAACCAAACAAATCTACGATTCAAAAAAACAAACGGTACCGCCAACCCAAACTTTGTCTTTGTTGTAGCGCACGCCAACCATTTCGCCTTTGCTCATGCGGCAAATATTGTTGATGATGATTGGACGCGCGTCGCCGTCGCGCCAAACGACCATCATTCGGATTTCGGTTTTGGCTGGGCCATCGGGCGTTTCGATGATTGGTACATAATTTACCTTGCG
>JAYUJV010000324.1:0-2756 GCA_043764975.1 Saprospirales bacterium | reverse complement strand
AAAAAGAATTGGCAGCTATGCCGAGTTTTGATCGCCCCGAAGGCTTGTATGCTGAAGAAAAACAAGCACTCAAAGACTTCAAGAAAATCATTTTGATGACGGCTGGCGCAGCTGCAAAAATGCAACTCGATGGCAAACTGAACATGAAAGAAGAGCAAGAGCTATTGATGAATATCGCTGATATTATGGTTGATGTATTCAACGTAGAATCGACATTGTTGCGTGTAGAAAAGCTAAATGATATTAGCTCTAAGCAACAGTCTCAAGCAGTATATGAAGCGATTCTGAAAGTGTTGGTAACTGACGCAACAGCTCGTATCAGCAAAAACGCAACAGATGCGCTGACTTCGTTTGCAGAAGGCGATTTGTTGAAAACAATGCTCATGGGCTTGAAACGTTTTACCAAATATCCACCTGCAAATGTAAAAATATTGCGCCGTAGCATTGCTCAAGCGCTTTGTGAAAGCAACGCTTACGCGCTTTAAAATATTTTATTTTAGATTTAAAAAAGCCATTTTATCAGTCGATAAAATGGCTTTTTTTGTTGAATTTATTTTATAAAATAATTATAAAATACTGATTACCAACTAATTAAAACGTTTACTTATACATACTACTGCCTTCCAGATAACGAAACACTGGCTCTGTAACTAAGTACTGTATCGACTTATTTTGCTGAATATTGCTACGGATATGCGTAGCAGATATTTCGAGCATTGGCGCTTCTATGATATGTATGCGTGGATGTTGCTCGAACTCGCCTAGTTCGTAATTGGGGCGTTTATAGACATATATGTCATAGTTTTCGAGAATCGTTTCGTAATTTTTCCATTTTTTCAAGGTCGCTACATTGTCTCCACCCATGATGAGCGCAAACTCTTTTTTAGGATATTTTTCTTTGAGATAAGCCAACGTATCTACCGTATAAGAAGGTTGTGGTAACTTAAACTCAATATCGGACGCTTCTAAGTTTGGATTATCACCAATCGCGAGCCGAATAAGGTGCAAGCGGTCTTGGTCTTTGGCCAATGTATGCTTAGGTTTTAAGGGGTTTTGGGGAGAAACGACCATCCAAACGCGCTTCAAATCGGTATTGGCTACGATATGATTGGCGATAATCATGTGACCGACGTGCACCGGGTTAAATGAGCCAAAAAAAAGTCCTATTTTCATCGTTTGCTTATTTTTTCATTTCTACAATCCATGCCGAATAGCCACCTTTGAGGTCATATACATCTTTGAAACCCATGCTCAACAGTTTGGCTTGTGCCGCATGGCTTCGGCCGCCTTTAGCGCAGTAAATCAATACAGGTTTTTGTTTATCCAAAGCTAAGACTTGTGCTTCAAAATCGACGGCATTCCAGTTGATGTTTTTTGCGCCGTCTATCATACCATTGGCACATTCGCCTGGCGTGCGCACATCTACGAGTTGCACGCTTGGGGTTGCTTTTATCTTTTCAGAAAAAGTCTTACAATCCAATACATTTGTAGCTGCAGTTTGCGCGCTACATGATGTATTGATTAGCATTAAAAGAAAAATAATATTGTATAAATATTTCATAATCAACTATTTAAACTCTTATATTTTAATTAAAAATGAATAAAATAAATTTCAAAACTTATTAAAAACACAAAGATAAGTGTTGCTGTCAATTATCTTGCTTGAATCAAATTATTTTAAAAATAAAGAACAAATCAAAAGTTTATTTTGAAATACATTAACCAAAAAAGCGTGTACAACTTATCTGTTATACACGCTTTCGGAATTATTTCGGAATCATTTTATCTTATTTTGAAGCATATCGATCTATCTTGATTAATAAATCTTGCGGATCGAATGGTTTTAATATATAATCATTGAGGCCCAAAGTATTTACATTTTCTTCTTTCGAGATATAAGCATTGGCTGTCATGGCCAAAATTGGTATTTTTGCTTTTTCGGGACTCATGTTGTTTCTGATGTGCAACGTTGCTTCATAGCCATCCATGACAGGCATTTGCATATCCATCAAGATAATATCATAATCGTTGTTGGCCAATAGTTCTACGCCAATCGCGCCATTTTCAGCAATGGTCAATTGTATATTTTTCCATTGTTTTTCGAGCGTTTTGCGTGCCACGAGTTGATTCATTTTATTGTCTTCGCACAACAACAAGCGCAACGGTCGATTAGTATCGATACTCGATATATCTTTTTCTGCCTCAGAAACGACACTTGTGGCAGCAGATACCGAAAATGGCAACTCGAAAAAAAAAGTAGAGCCTTCGCCCAACACACTTTTTGCACCAATGAGGCCATCTTGTTGCTCAATCAAATTTTTGGCAATCGATAAACCCAAACCTGTGCCTTCAAAAAAGCGATCTTTATTTTGTACTCGGCTAAAACTCTCAAATATTTCATTTATTTTATCACTTGGAATACCAATACCGCTGTCTTGTACCTCGAAACGTAAGCGAATATGATTGGTCGTTTGGCTTATGATTAACACGCTAATTTTTACGAAACCATGATCCGTAAACTTTATGGCATTGCCTACTAGGTTATACAATATCTGATTGAGGCGTAGTTTGTCGCCAATCAATACATTGGGAATCAAGGTTTTATCATAATTTAATTGGAAGGCCAATGGTTTTTCTGCTTTTTTATATTGCATCACTTCTACCATATTCACGAGCATTTCGTAAAGGTTAAAGTCTTGATTGTCGAAAAGAATTTTTCCATTTTGAAGCGTAGAAATTTCTAAAATGTCATTTAC
>JAYUJV010000323.1:0-7469 GCA_043764975.1 Saprospirales bacterium | reverse complement strand
CGATTGAAGCAACAGCGAATAAATTATTGTTCATATCACGCCTTCATGTTTGGTGATTTAAGGGGACTAGCGGTTACTGCATCTTGCCTTGTTGCTTCAAACAAAAACCAAATACGACGTTCGGTTTCATCAATCCAATTTTCGATTAAGCTAGAGCTTGGAAAATCTTTGTGGTCTGCACATATTTCATGAACATCGCGGAGGCTCTGAACTAACATTTTGTTATCTTCGCAAAGTTCCAACAGCATGTCATTCGCATTGACAAACAAGACATCGTTGTCAGAAATACGTTGTAGCTTTGCAATATGACCAATTGAGCGTAACGTTGACCCACCTAGTTTGCGTACTCGTTCAGCGATCGGGTCCGCCATACCGTAGATTTGTTCTGCTTGCTCATCTAGCATCAAGTGATAGTCGCGAAAATGCGGACCGCTCACATGCCAATGAAAATTTTTCGTTTTTAAATACATGGCAAAAACATCAGCCAATATTAAATTGAACGATTTCGTAACAGCATCAATCGCTTTGGGCTTTAAATCCGTTGGTGTAGCTAGCGCCGCTTTGCCAACAGCTTGCGCTCTGGCGACTCGCTTTTTTGAAGATAGCTCTTTCATTGTTTAACAACCTGACAGTTTCGAAGCCTTTATTCTTTCATTACGGCTAATCAATGTCTGTTCGTTGACGTACAAAGCGGAGTGCAAAAAAGTTCACAGAAATGTTATCTCTGACCAAGTAACCAGGCCATTACTACTGACCCGTTTACTATTTCGCCTCTTCTAACAGCCCAACAATAAAATTGGAGTTAGGTATTAATGGTAATTTCCAGATCGTGTGCACATTAACGCTTGTACCGTCAGGCAATGACAAACAAGTGATCTCGCTGTTTAACTCGTTTATTAGCGGTGTATGAATCGTAAACGCACCGATTTCTTTTATCGACAGACCAATCAGCTGCGACCGATCTCTTGCAAGGAGCACACAAGCGCGGGCATTTACATCGATAACAATTGAATCCCAAATATCTACAATTACAACCGCGGTTTCAATTAGGTCGGCAACGGCATGCCAGCGCGATAGCGCAGCAATTGGCTGCATGCGGTCAGTTACATCGGCGCCAATAACCCGATAGCCAGCATACCGACCCAACATATCAAAGATCGGTTCGCCGCTGACTTGAATGTGTAATTGCCGACCGTTTGAGACTTGCCGAGTAAAAAAATAGTCAATAAAGGCAACTCGGTTGGTAATGTTACCTTCGAGGGTTTGTTGGGCCCCAATATCTTTGGCGTCGTTGGCAAGCTCTAAAATATTTTGTGACCAAACATTCGATTGACTGCCAACCATGTCACCAATCGGACCAAAAGCACTAACGCATTTTCCGTCCTTATCTTGCTCCCAGTACCAATCACTCGAAAGCTCGGTGAGGCTTTTAAACCGCGCCTCGCTATTGCGCAATTGCTCAGTTCGCTTGAGTACTGTTTGTTCCAAAATTTCGTTATGGTTCGCAAGGCGGCGATATAGCAATCTCACTTCAATCATATTGCGGATTCGGCTTTGCACCTCTGCAAGGTCAAAAGGCTTGCTCACAAAGTCTTTTGCACCCGCCTCCAGAGCGCGTAATTTGTGGCTGGGCTGAGCAGTAACAACGAGCACAGGTGGATAACCATTTGGTTCGATTAGCTTTAAATCCTCAAGTACCTCAAAGCCATCCTTCACTGGCATTTGTAAGTCCAACAAAATCAAATCATAGTGATGTTGTTGATGCAGCCTACAAACCTGCAAAGGGTCGGTTGTAGAACTTACTTCGCGATACCCTCTTTGTTGTAGCATTTGCCTTAAGAGTAAAACGTTGACCTCTTGATCGTCTACGATCAAGATCTTCGCACCTAAAATTTCAGAATCTTCGATCATTTTGTATCTCTCATTAAGGCTTTATCCAAGGCGAACAGAAACTCGCTCACAACAATTGGTTTGGTAATGTATTGGCTAAAGCCCGCGGCTTTGCCGCTGACTATTTCGCTGGCCAGTGCATTGGCTGTCACTGCAAATACGGGAATATTTCGTGTATCCACATCGCGTTTCAAAATTTGCAACGCTTCATTACCTGATATGCCGGGCAAGCTTATGTCCATAAAAATGACATCTGGCCGATTTTTTTTTGCTAATTCCAATCCCTGCTCTGCAGACGTCGCAGTAATCAAGGTAACCATCTCGCGACGCTCTAGAATTTGCTTGGCAAGTAACAAATTCGCCGGGTTATCCTCAATATAAAGTAAGGTTTTTTTCAAGGTTTTAACATCACTGCTGACACAGTGCTTTAAGGGATCAGCTGGACCGATTTGATCTGTTAATTGAATTAATGGCAGGGCCTGTATGCTTGATTCATCAACTGTACCCAAGTCAAACCAAAATGAACTACCGCGGCCTTCAGTACTTTGCACGCCGATTTTTCCGCCCATTAGTTCCACTAATTGCTTAGATACTGCTAATCCGATCCCAGATCCTGCCGAAGCTCCGCCTTTTAGGCCTAATCGGTTAAAGGGTTGAAACAGCCCTGATACACACTGCTGCGGGATCCCTGGGCCAGTATCGGACACAAACACACGGACAATGTTTGGCTCTTCCATTTGTTGATGCACTGTGATGGTTGCGCCTTCAGGGCTATACTTTATTGCGTTAGAGAGCAAATTTAAAACAACTTGTTTCAAGTAGGTTCGATCTGCTAAAACATGTCCAACGTTTACATCTTTTACCTGTTTTACAGCAATCGATTTTTTATTCGCCTGCGGTTCGATCATTTGTAAACATTCGTCTAAAACATCCACCAATCTTACTGGATCAAGAGTAATTTCGACCCTACCCGCTTCAATCATTGCGAGGTCTAGAACCTCGTCAATCAACTTTAGCAAATACCAACCAGCCTGCAGTATTTGGTTGATCGCAAGTTGTTGAGACTGGGTTGGCGGCGGCTTATCAGAACTTAATAATTGCGCAAACCCAAGAACAGCATTAAGCGGCGTTCGCAGCTCATGGCTCATGCTAGACAAAAAATCACTCTTAGCACGATTGGCCTTTTCGGCCGACGCTGTCGCAAGCTTTAACTCAGCATTATTGTGTTCGAGCGTTCGCGCGATTTCTTTGTAAACCGTAACATCTCGAATGGCCGCAATAACCCCCCTCAGATTTTTATCTTGGTCGAGTAACTGCTTTGCATTAAAAGACACTGCCGTTTCTTTACCGCTTTGCGACACTGTCGTTAGCTCAACGTCGCGGATACTTCCAACCTTTAGTACAGTAAGGATAGCTTCTGTTGCCCTAGCAGCATTTGTGAAAAAATTGGCGAATGGTTTACCTCGGACAGCCTCACGATCAAAACCGATTAAGTCCACCATCGGTCGGTTTAAGTCAGCAATATTGCCGGCAAAATCAATGGTAACAATCGCGTCAATGGTCGATTCAAATAACGAGCGCGTATAGAGCTGCAGCTCGTTGATTTGCTCGTCATGCTTACCTTGGACAGTGACAGCAAGTTTGCGCGCGGTGTTATCAGTGGCAATAAAGAGGTAACCAATGATTTTTTTGGATGCGTCGCGCAGCGCGGTTACCGACATCAAAACATCAATCAAAGTCTGATCACTACGTACACACGTTACCTCGAAATCGTCCTTGCGCCGAGCATCGTCAATCGCCTTGATTTGCAACAAATAAAATCAGACATCGCCGAAGCCCGACGCATGAAACCCGATTTGATTATAACGTTTTTGCATTGGGGCGAAGAATACCATTTGGACGAAGACGCGAGTCAACGCGAAGTTGCCAAACAATTACACATTGCAGGCAGTCATTTGGTCGTAGGCGGACACCCACACGTCGTTCAACCTATTAAAAATGAGCATTTTACGCTTAACGGAAAAAAATATGATTTCTTAACGGCGTATTCATTGGGCAACTTTATTTCGTCCCAACCTTTCCCAAATACTGAGGGGGGGATAATTTTTGAAGTGTCATTGAGAAAAGAAAACGGGCGGGTTATGCTTGATGATTACCACTACATTCCTATTTTACGTTATACGCCGTTTGAACATGGACGGCTTAAATATTACGCTTTGCCCGTCAGTCCGTTTGAAAACAACCCCGATTTTTTGAATATGCCCAATGATGAACGCGATAAAATGACGGCTTTTGCCGCTAGAATCCGAAAACAATTAAACCATTTTGGTGCAACAGAACGTAAATTTGATGCCGCGCTTTTTTCGGCTAAGTGATTGGACAAAATTATTTCTAAGAAGGACTCCTCAGTCATGCTTTCAGCTTGATGAAGCCAAAGGCATTATATTTCATTGGTTTTCAATGGTTTATGAGCCTTTCTCAATACTAAACAGCAGTTTCTAATGTAGAATATTTACGTTTAAAAGGCATCTATCATCTTGAAACCCGCCGTTTCAACGGCGGGAATGTTCAAACAACCACCTCCAACATCTATCATTTTTTCAAAACACCACATCTAGGGCGTGTAAATGTGATGTTTTAAAAAGATGATAGATGGCAGTCGTGGGGTTTTTCTAGTCCCCCGATTGAAAATCGGGGGTTTCAAGATGATAGATGCTTTTAAAATTTACTTTTTATTGGAACCTAAAATGTAAATATTCTACATTAGAAATTGCTAAATACTAAATACTTGTGTCTTAATACTTAAAATAATACATTTTTTAAAAACGAAATAATCAATAACAACAAGAATGAGTGTAGAAACAGTTGATAAAAAAACGCTATGGTCGGTCATCACGGCATCGTCTATTGGTACGTTGATTGAGTGGTACGATTTTTACATTTTTGGCACATTGACTGCCATCATTTCCACCCAATTTTTCCCTTCCGACAACCCAACAGCAGCACTTTTGGCGGCATTGGCAGCCTTCGCCGCAGGGTTTTTAGTGCGCCCATTCGGGGCAATTTTCTTCGGGCGATTGGGCGATTTGGTAGGCCGTAAATACACCTTTTTAGTCACTTTACTGCTGATGGGTTTGTCCACATTTGCCATTGGTTTAGTGCCAAGTTACAAAAATTTTGCTGCTGCGCCGTTTGTGATTTTATTGTTACGGCTTGTTCAAGGCTTGGCTTTAGGCGGCGAATATGGCGGTGCAGCGACTTACGTTTCTGAACACGTTTCTTCAAAAGAGCGCGGTTTTTACACCAGTTTTATCCAAACAACGGCGACTTTGGGCTTATTTTTAGCTTTGGGCGTCATTTGGATAACTAAAAAACAAGTCGGTGCGGAGGCTTTTTTAGAATGGGGTTGGCGTATTCCATTCTTGATTTCTGCCATTTTAGTCGCGGTTTCGGTCTATATTCGTTTGAAAATGGACGAATCGCCTTTGTTTTCAAAATTGAAAAAAGAAGGTAAAGTTTCGACAAATCCGTTGAAAGAAAGTTTTGGTAACAAAGCCAATTTGAAAGTCGTTTTGTTGGCACTTTTTGGCGCAACGGCAGGGCAAGGCGTCGTTTGGTACACGGGTCAATTTTATGCCAATGCCTTCATTCAAAATACGTTAAAAGTCCACGACGACCAACGAATTTCCTTGATGTTGATAGCGATTGCTTTGGCAACGCCGTTTTTCATCGTTTTCGGCAAATGGTCTGATAAAGTTGGGCGCAAATGGATTATGATGGCAGGTTTATTCATCGCCGTATGCAGTTATTTACCCATTTATAAAACAATGGATAGCCTTGCAAATGCCGAACAAAAGACGTTAATTGCGGATAAATCTTCTGAAACCGTAACTGTTGCGGCAGATGCTAAAAACGCGCTCGATTCCATCACGACAACTGCCGTTCGGAGCGTTTATACAGACGGCACTTACATCGAAGAAATTACGAAAATAACGAAATTAGCCGACACTAAAAAGCCCGTAATTAAGCCCGATGCTAAGAAAAATGTTTATCTAAGCCCCAACAATTATTGGCTGATGATGGGCTTAGTTTTCTTTCAAATTCTACTTGTAACAATGGTTTATGGACCAATTGCCGCCTTCTTGGTAGAGTTATTTCCAACGCGGATTCGGTACAGTTCGATGTCGCTCCCGTATCACGTAGGCAACGGGATTTTTGGTGGATTGACGCCGTTTATTGCGACCGCTTTGGCAGCAACGGGCGGTGCAGCACGGTTCGATGGTTTGTTTTATCCGATTGCGATTGCGGCTGTGACGTTTGTGATTGGTTCTATCTTTTTGAGCAATAAAATTGAGGGAGATGTGGCGGATTAATGGATTTCGGATTGGTGATTTCGGATTTCGGAGCGTGTAGTGCCGACATCTAAAATCAAAAATCCGAAATCGACACCCCCTCAGTATTTTCTAAAAATTCATCTAAAATGTTAATAATCAACTAATTATGAATACAATAAAAAGAATAACAGGTTTGCTCTGCATCATTTTAGGCATTGCCGCCGAATATTATTTAATCACCGCCATATTGAACGGTGCGCTCGGAAAAACGCCCGAAGAAAACTTGATATGTGCTTTAACGGTGATTCCCGTTTCGATTCCCGTCGTTTTGGGCGGCTTATTGCTTTTTGGGTTTTATGCGTTTAAAGGGGAATATGATACAAAAAAGGTGTAATGGCTAATAAAAAAGCTGCGAGATTTCTTTCAAATTCTCGCAGCTTTTGTATTTCTACTTATCATCTTCAGTAAATATTTCGTCCATCGTTTTTTCTAAATCAATTGCCTCAATCTCTTCTTTTGTGATGGATAAATTTTCAAAATACGTCTTTCTACGTTCAAATTTATTCTTCGAAGATACCAATGTCACCATAAAAATTAAAAAATTCTTTTTGATTTCATTATCTGCATCAATAACTTTTTGGAATATAAAAAGCTGTATTTTTGCAATAAAACGCATACCTTCCTTTGTTCTGAGTAGCCGATTCAGCTCCTGTGTAAAAGGTATTTCAGACGCTTTTAGTTTTTCAAAAACAGTTCTAAATAGTGCTAACGTAAGGTAGTTTTGCTCGTTATTTTGCATAACCATTGAAAAAAAGCCCAATTCGTCAATAGCGAGTTTGTAAACTGCCAACATGTCTTCAAAGCGTGTATTTTCATTGAAAACCGTCTCGTAAAGCCCATTTTTATCATTTTTAGTCGATACGAAAATCCACTCTTCATCTACCCAATACGGTTTTTCTAGGAAAACAGATAAGTACACTTTTGCAAATTCTATATTATTAATTTCTTTAATATTTTTGGGCTTTTTTCTGAATTCACCGCGCCGTATTTCATACCAAAAATCTGTTTTAAAAGATTCATTTTGTAAGCGAATTTGGATAGGGTCATTTGCCCAAAAATCACGCGGTTGAACTTCATTTTGTTGATTGGTATAACGGGTTACATCAGATTCAAAATCCTTATTACCGCCGCTAATCAAGCGAAAAGTGATTAAAACGCTTTCATTCATGAGTTTTTTTTCTCCAT
>JAYUJV010000322.1:0-2770 GCA_043764975.1 Saprospirales bacterium | reverse complement strand
CGCCGTGAAACCGATCCTTTGGCACAAGTTTTAATCGCTATGCTCGCTGCTCGCGCTTACAATCAACATGATTATCCAGATTATGGCTGTTATGTTGTCGGACGATTATGGTTTTTTGTTATCGCTATCGGTAATGAATATGCCGTTAGTCCAAGTTATGATGCTACGAATAAAGACGAAATTTTTCAAATTTTTTCTATTTTACGTGAAGTAAAAAATATTGCTATTCGAGTATTTTCATAATAGAAATTTCTAAAATTGCTAACGCAATTCGCAAATTGGGCAACCGCAAGGGTTTGCCCTACCATTCATAAAAATTGCCTTGTTCATATACGCCCAATACTTTCAAATCTTCGGTCAAATCTGACAATTCAAACATAACCATTTCGTAATCAACGACTTGTGCAAATGTAAAATCAATAAAAAATAAATATCGCCACGGCTCTTCGGGGATTGTGACCGACTTAATTTTTGTCAAATTCGCATTTCGTAACGCCAATAGTGCCAACACTTTGTATAAACTACCAACTTCGTGTTTCAGCGTAAAGCAAAAAGATGCCTTGTTTTTAATGCTGTTTTTTAAATCTTCAAGTCCATTTTGCAACACCAAAAATCGCGTATAATTTTTTTTATACGTTTCGATGCTCGGCGCAATGATGTTCAAATCATACATTTCGGCGGCCAAACTACTTGCTATTGCGGCAGCATCGCGCCGTTTTTCGTCGCTTATTTTTTTTGCACTCAACGCCGTATCGCTCGCTTCTATCAACTTTATGTGCGGATAGGCTTGAAAAAAAGCCTCACATTGCGCCAATGCTACTGGGTGCGAATATACTTCTTTGATGTCCGAAATCTCAACATCTTCTATCGCCATTAGGTTTTGTCGAATCCTCAAAAATACTTCGCCTTTTATCTTTAAAGTACTGTTATTCAGTAACTTATAATTATCCATCAGGCTTCCAGCTATTGTGTTTTCGATGGCCATCATCGCTACATCTACCGTTTCGGCAGCTTCTGTAATGGTCACCAAATCAGCAAATGTTTCGGCTGGCACAATTGAAATTGACTCATCGCCAGCAAAATAATGTCGCGCGGCGATGTCGTGAAAAGCACCAAAAGTGCCTTGTATTGCAATTTTCATTCAGTTGGTTTTGGGTAAAACAAAAAAAGCGTCTTTTCCTAAGAAAAGACGCTTTCGTATTATTATCAATTATTATTTTTTGACCATAACATACGCAACCGCCTTTCTATGCTGAGCATAAAAATAGTAATAAAAAAAGCAGAAACCGATATGTACGAATACTTGTATCATTGTTGTATAACATTTAAATTATAATGCAATATTATAACTAACTTTCAATAATAGCAAGTATTTATTGAAATATTTTTAAAATAATTTAAAATAATTATGAAAATGGCAAAAATAAGTCGTTTTGCATTTATAAAATATTGGCAATTGACGAAAAGATTGAGCTTTCAGTTTTGTATGTTTTTCGTTTCAATTGGCAATAGACAATTGGCAAAATTTGCGAATTGCGAATTGTTTTATTGCCTATTTCTCAAAGCCTTATAAATCGCAATACTTTCCTCCATTTGCGCCACACTCGATGGCCCAATCAAAATACCATACATATCTTTTTGCGCCAACGCGTGTAAAATAGCGGCTTCGTTGAAGTTTTTTATTGGCAAATTTTCTGCCGTAATTCGTGCTTTTAAGGCTGTCAATTGTGGCGGTTCGATGTCAATATTTCCACCGCGCAATACGTAAGAACTACTTTCGGAATACTCACCGCGATTCAATTTCAGACCGCCAGCGTTGATCCCATAAGCAATAAATCGTGGCGCGCCATGCCAATATTTATAACGCTCATAATCCGAATATAGTATATTTTGCTTGATTTGTATCAACGGCTCAACGCCTATATTTTCATACAATTCAGGAAACTTTATGCCAGACAATCCAATCGTAAAACCTTGATTATGAATAAGTTGCAAAGAATTTATAGTTTCATTTACTTCATTAGGATTGTCGCGATTGTCCCAATGAATCATCATTGTTTTTAGATTACTTTGGAATAAATATTGATATTGTTCGGTAGCCATCAACAAAAAAGATTTACTCAATATCTGCTCAGGCGAGCGCATATTGTTCACGCTGCCAACCTTCATCATCACTTGCATATCCGTAATTTTGTGCGCGCGTAACCAATCCGCGAGTATATTTTCAGCTGCCCGAAAATCATTCGGATTCAAGTTTATAGGATAATTGGTGGCGCAATCTACGTCCCGAAAACCAGCTTCATAAAAGCAATCGAGTAGTGCAAAAGCAGTCTTTTTTTCTGTCGTCCAACCCCACATTGCCGTACCGAGCAAAAGCGTTGGCTTATTTTTTATTGATTCCATAACACAAATGTACAAACCTTAACGTGACATTAACTCAAAATTACGTCAAAAAGGCATAGTTTTGTATGTATAAAAAAGCAAGTTTGACTATTCATATAAATGTATGACCAAATTTTATTTTTATTTTTAATAAAATATTCCAAATCAACAAATTATAAATTAAATATTTTAATAATTTAAAATATTATATCGAAAATCTCATTTTAAAAAATCTATCTTTTATGAAAAAAATAATTGCAATTATCATCTTCTTATCCATCATTGCTATCAGTAGCACTTTTGCTCAAAATGTAGTTATGATTGACGGCACCAAAAACGCAGGAAAAGTAGAATGGGTGCGCAACATTGATGTAGCAACAATTCCTTA
>JAYUJV010000321.1:0-2772 GCA_043764975.1 Saprospirales bacterium | reverse complement strand
AAAAAAACGCTTAATAATCATAATGATTATTAAGCGTTTTTCAAAAACTACCAACTTTTTGCTTGAAACGGATAACGTTCTTCGTACAATTTGACTATCATTTCGGTCATTTTTTCACGAAGATTTTCAATATTTTCTTTTTCCGTAGCAGAAATAAAAATATTTTCGTGACCAAAATTATTGGTCATATTTTCGCTGAGCTCTTTCAAAATGTCTTTTTTAGTTTTTCCATCTAAATAATCATCAAAATAAAGCTCACGGTAACGGTCTATTTTATTAAAAACCATCAAAGTTCTTTTGTCTCCAGCACCGATTTCACGCAAAGTATTTTCTACCGTTGCCACATGATGCTCATACAAAGGATGCGAAACGTCTACAACGTGTATCAAAAGATCACTTTCACGCGTTTCGTCCAAAGTAGATTTGAAACTTTCGACCAAATGATGCGGCAATTTTCGGATAAATCCGACGGTGTCCGACAGCAAAAACGGCATTGTGCCAAACACAACTTTACGTACCGTCGTGTCCAAGGTTGCGAATAATTTGTTTTCGGCAAACACATCGGATTTGCTAATCATGGTCATCATGGTCGATTTGCCAACATTGGTGTAGCCGACGAAAGCGACTCGAATCATCTCGCCGCGGCTCTTGCGTTGCGTCATGTTCTGACGGTCAATCTTGACTAAGTCTTTTTTGAGCACTGCTACTTTTTCGTTTACAATACGACGGTCGGTTTCGATTTCTTTTTCACCTGGCCCACGCATACCAATACCACCGCGCTGACGCTCAAGGTGCGTCCACAAACCACGCAATCGAGGCAATATATACTGCAATTGCGCCAATTCGACTTGTGTTTTGGCTTGTGCTGTTTGTGCACGACTCGCAAATATATCCAAAATCAGCGTACTGCGATCTATGATTTTCACCTTCAATTCTTCTTCGATGATATTGGTTTGCTTGCCAGTCAAGTCATCGTCGAAGATGACCATCGTGATGTCTTCGTGGCGCACGATATACTCTCGGATTTCTTTGAGTTTACCTGAGCCGATGAACGTTCGCGCGTCGGGATGTTGCAAACGTTGCGTAAAGCGCACGACAGCATCTGCGCCAGCCGTGAGTGCCAAAAATGCCAATTCGTCGAGGTATTCGTTCGCTTTTTCTTCGGTCTGAAGCTGCGTGATAACACCTACCAAAATTGCTTTTTCAATTTGTTTTACAAGGCCTTTCTGAGCGGCCTGTTTTAGGTTAAATTCGTTTTGTGCCAATGCGATATATATGATTGTATAAAAGAAAAACTTTTATTTTATTTTAAAATGAACTTATTTTAATTTATAAACAGTTGATTATTAATAAATTAGTTTTTGTATTGACTTGAATATTAGTCAAAAAGTCAATAATGTTATAGGTTGATTTATTTCTCGTTTCAATTGACAATTAGCAATTAGCAACAATTTTTAGTAAAATTTGCTGATTGTTTATTGCTAATTGCACTGAATACTGAGCAAAGTCTTGTTATTCTACTTTATTCGATAAATGGTCAAAAAGTTCAATTATTTCAATACCTATTTCCCTTTTGCGCTCAATGCAGCTTCTGTTTCCAACGCATCAATGTCTCGAATCATCAATCGGCTGCGGCTGAATGTAATTTGGTTGTTGTTGCGCAATTCGTTGAGAATCGTGGTCACAGTTTGTCGAGAAGTTGCGGTCAAGTTTGCAATTTCTTGATGCGTAAAAAACTTTTTTACCAAGGTATCGAACCCAACGCGTTGTCCTTTTTTGCGCCCAATCTCGACTATAAATTCTAGGATACGCGTTCGCGCATCTTTAAAAATCAAGGATTCGAGTCTGCGTTCCATGTCCAGTTGGCGATTGCCGATGATGTTCATAAAAAACAAATATAGGCCGTTATGACTCTTAAATAAATCCGTCATTTCGCTGTTCGTGATGACACAAACTTCGGTATCCTCCATGGCATAAGCAAAATCGCGGCGCTTACCTTCGCCAATAATGGCTAACTCGCCAAATACTTCGCCAGATGTCAGTACAACCTTGGTCAATTCTTTGCCAGCTTCGCCATAAGAGCCGATTCGGACGCGACCTTCGGTCAGGAAATAGAGTTTATCCGACTCTTGGTTAGGCATATATATGTATTCGCCACGCTTAAATTTCTTTTTTGGACTCGGACTCATAGCTTGTTTTTTGGGGCAAAAAATCCCTGTTACATCTATGTTTTCGAGATACCAAAGCGATTGTGCTTTACTCATGCTATTTATTTATTTTCTATTCTGCTTGTCTTAACAGATTTATACGTTTATTTGTTCTTTTTCGATACAAATATAACGACTTAAATTGTAGTGCAAGTATTTTATCTATTTACGATTGATTTTTTTATTAAAAGTAAGCATTTTATTTTAACAATAATTACAAAAAAAGCCTTTGGTATGACCAAAGGCTTCTTCGTATTAAAAATCAAATCAAAATATTAAGTATTTGGATAACATTATTTGTAGTTTAAGATTGTCTAAGATCTTGATTTTTAAAGACTAACTGACAAAAATGACTAACCGACAACATTGACTAATCGCTTAACGCAATAGCGTAACATCTCCTTTGATTACTTTTTCGTCAGTACTTGTACCTTCTGTATAATACACCAAGTATAAATAAGTGTCGGATGGCGCATCGCCACCGTCCCAATCAGCGCTGCTATCGTGCAACAAATTGCCCCAACGATTATACACTTGTATTTTCTTGATGGTAATGTTGTCCTTT
>JAYUJV010000320.1:0-2778 GCA_043764975.1 Saprospirales bacterium | reverse complement strand
CAATTTTAGAAATATCAATCATTAATAAAAAACTGTTTAATTTTGAATAATCACTATTTTGAATTAAATTCAAAATAAAATTTGGAATATCAAGCAGTTGAAATCATAAAATATGGGACTTAAATGCGGAATCGTTGGCTTGCCCAACGTCGGAAAATCTACTTTATTCAATGCCTTGACATCGGCGAAAGCCTTGGCAGCCAATTATCCTTTTGCGACTATTGAGCCAAACCTTGGTGTGATCACAGTTCCAGACGAGCGTTTGGATAATTTGGCAGCATTTATTGTACCTCAAAAAATAATTCCGACGACCGTCGAAATCCTCGATATTGCTGGTTTGGTAAAAGGCGCTTCAAAAAATGAAGGTCTTGGAAACCAATTTTTGGCGAATATTCGTGAAGTAGATGCCATTATTCACGTAGTGCGTTGCTTCAACGACGACAATGTGGTTCACGTGGACGGCAACGTAAATCCAGTGCGCGACAAAGAAATCATAGACTTAGAATTGATTTTTAAAGACGTGGAAACACTCGATAAACGTATGGATAAACTCCAAAAAGGTTTCCGTGCGGGCAATAGTCAAGAAGATAAGATTTTGTACCCAATCTCGCAAGCGCTCAAAGCGCACATGGAAGAAGGCAAACCTGCACGCTCGTTCGTGTATGACGAAACGTCAAAAGCCTTCGTTGAAGATTTGATGCTTTTGACTGGTAAACCTATACTATATGTGTGTAATGTTGATATCGACTCGGTGCATACTGGCAACGAACATACAGCACGTTTTCAAGAATCAGTAGCTGCCGAAAAAGCGGAAGTGATTTACATTAGCGCTGGCATCGAAGCCGATATTGCTGAACTCGACTCGAAAGAAGATCGTATGGTTTTCCTCGAAGAAATGGGTTTGACAGAGCCTGGCGTGAATAAATTGATCCGAAGTGCTTACACTTTGCTCAATTTGATTACGTATATCACAGCAGGCGTGAAAGAAATTCGTGCTTGGACAGTCAAAAAAGGTTCAACTGCGCCACAAGCGGCTGGCGTAATTCATACCGATTTTGAAAAAGGTTTTATCCGCGCCGAAGTCATCAAATACGATGATTATATGAAGTACAAATCTGAACCTGCCATCAAAGAAGCTGGCAAAATGGGCGTGGAAGGAAAAGAATATATCGTAAAAGATGGCGATATCATGCACTTTAGATTTAATGTGTAAGGAGCCCCAAGTTCAGACCTACCCCGACCCTCCCAAAGGGAGGGAGAAAAAAAGCGAGGTGTGCTATCTTATTGTCAAAGACATTAAGTGTTAAAAAATATTTTATAAAATGTTGATTTTTAGTATTTTATAAATAATTAATGCTGTAAAAATTTAATTATTTTGATGTATATTCAATTAAAGATTGAATAATTCAGCAAACGTAATATCGTCCAATTTATCAATTGGGCGCACTTTACAAAATATATAGAATGAAAATAATTCAGAATAACAAGCCTAAAAAATATGTCGGAAGACCAGGCGATACAAAACCTGGAAGTCCGAAACCGACGGCGAAAGTTGTAAAAAAAGGTGGAAAAACAAGCGAAAATCCTTTTGCAAAATTTGTATCGAAGCCCAAAGCGAAGCCAACTGCAAAATCAGCGGCTGATAAATTTGCGCCCAAAGTTAAGCCAGTTATAAAAGCTGAGGCCAAACCAAAACCGTTGGCGAAAGGTCCAAAAGCGGAGGCGCAAGACAGAAATCCGAATGCAAAAATAAATAGAGAAGGCAAAAAGAAAGTTGCACAAAAAGAAGAAAAACGCGTTTGGGATCCCAATTTCAAGCCTTATTTTAATAAAGGTGTGATGATGAAATATGAAGACCGACCGCAAGCCGAAGTTTTTGTTCAATATTTTGTGGTCAATAAGCCATACAATATGCTTTGTCAGTTTACGAAAGAAAAAATTGATGACGTGACGTTGGCAGATTTGGGTTATGATTTTCCGCCCGACGTTTATCCAATTGGTCGATTAGACAAAGACAGCGAAGGTATGTTGTTAATTAGTAACGATAAAGCGCTGAATATCAATCTTTTAGATCCCGAAAATAAACATAAACGTACGTATTGGGTTCAAGTAGAAGGCGTGCCAGTTCCCGAAGCCTTAAAACAACTTCGTAAAGGTGTCGAAATCAGTATTGATGGAAAAGCCTATCAGACATTGCCAGCCGAAGTGTTGCCATTGCCGATTGCACCAGATGTGCCAGAACGCAATCCTCCAGTTCGTTTCAGAGCGAATATTCCGACTAGTTGGGTTGTGATTTCTTTGGTAGAAGGTAAAAATAGACAAGTGCGCCGTATGTTCGCAAAAATCGGTTATCCAGTGTTGCGTTTGATTCGTATGAGTATCGAGTTCCTCGAAATCGAAAATTTACGCTCAGATAAAGTCATAGAAATGGATAAAGCAGAAGTGTATAAACTATTGAGAATCAAATAGTTGTACTAAAATATAATAAATAAAAAGTAACTACTTAGCCATTCATCGAAAAAAGTGGAATTTTATAGACTTTGTTTAAATATCTAGTACAATTTGCAATAAGCAACAAGCAATTTTTGCCAATTGTATATTGCTTATTGTCACTGATAATGCTATAAAACTACAAATTTACTTTTGCTCAAATAATGCCTAAGTAGTTACAATAAAAAAAGGAATCATGCTTGGCATGATTCCTTTTTTTATTTATAGCTAAATGGTTGACTAGTTCACAGCTGCTTGGTAAATAAAGTAAAGAATTACTAAAATCAA
>JAYUJV010000319.1:0-7506 GCA_043764975.1 Saprospirales bacterium | reverse complement strand
AGGCTGCGTATATCCCATGTCCGCGAGGGCATTGAGGAGGGATTTATTTAAATTTAAATCACTAAAAGTCATGTTTACTATCTTAATTTGCTGCAAAGGTAGCTTTTTTGAGGCGCTTTTGACTCGCTTTATGCTTTTAAAGGAAATATATTTTGAAAAAATAAAAAAATCACAACAATTTTTTCATTTCATTATATACGGCAGCGTTGCTGGCATTGCCTCTGCAACCTAATAGTTGCTGATTTTTCGTAATTTCTTGTATTCGGTTTCCTGGGTTTGGGTGCGTACTCAAAAACTCAGGAGGATTAGCGCGGCCTTCCATCTTCTTGAAAAAACCTGCTGAACCAGCAGCGTTATACTCCGTACCGCATAAGTAGCGCACCGAATATTCGTCGGCTTCCGTTTCGTGATTTCTGCTAAACTTCAAAGCGGCCAATTGCGCAGCCATGCCAGCAATCTGATTCTCATACTGTTTTTGCTGCGCCGTAGTCGATTTTGTAGTCGCTGCGGCCGTTATGATGGCCGCTAAACCTTGTATGCCATACATCTTTGTAAGTTGGCTCGTCGAGTGGCGCTTGGCTGCGTGTGCAATCTCGTGACCCAGCACACCTACCAGTTGGTCTTCGCTATCCAAAAACTTGATGAGCGCTGAATAGACGTATATGTGTCCGCCAGGCGTGCAAAAAGCGTTCAGTGTCTTGTCGTCTTTGATGATATGCACGTCCCACTCGAAGTCGTTGCGGTGTTCTACATTGCCGTTGTTGAGGATTTTGCTCGTCAAACTACGTATATATGTATAGATTTTTTCGTTGCCTTGCTCAGGTAACAATGGGTATTTGGCTTGGTCGCTTGCAATCTGCTCTTTGACTTGTTTACCAAGCGCAATGTCATCTTGGATACTCATAATATTGACACTTTCAGCTTTTTTGAGCCATTTTTTCCAAAGTTGTGCTTCTGCGCTGCTCGAAAGTAGTAAAGCAATCATTGTGGCAAACAAAAAACGATATTGATACATAAATTTTCTTTTTTTAATTTTAAAATGCTTTTTTAATGACTTTAAATACGCTTAATAATTAACAAACTTCATCCCGAAATTGTTGCTTATTGCTAGTTGCCCATTGCTTATTTGATTGAGTAACGAAATAAAATGACAACTTTAAATACTATTCAACCAACACCTAAGTTTTAACTTTTGAACTTACATTTCAAAACGATTTTAGAGAATAAATATTATCTTTGTCGCTTAAAAAATAACTTCAAAAATGAAAGAGCGCGTAGAAATACATGGAAAATCATTTGTGCATTACATCAGTGCCGAACAAATCCATGCCAGAGTACTGGCCTTAGGCCAACAAATTAGTACAGATTATGAAGGTAAAAAACCGTTATTTTTGGGCGTGCTGAATGGTGCTTTTATGTTTGCAGCCGACCTTTTACGTGCTTGCACTATTGACGCAGAGATTGTGTTCGTGAAATTAAGTTCTTACGAAGGGATGCAATCCCTTGGCAAATTGATAACGGTCATTGGCGTGGATGAATCGGTGGTGCGTGGGCGCGATGTTATCATCGTGGAGGATATTTTGGATACTGGCAAAACCCTTTCCGATTTTACGCACACCTTGCGCGCGTTTGAGCCAACGTCTATCGCTATCGCTACGTTTTTGCAAAAACCAGATGCCTTACAATACGATGTGACAGCTGACTACATCGGCTTCGAGATTCCCGATAAATTCGTGATTGGCTACGGCCTCGATTATGACGGTTTGGGCAGAAATTTGGGCGATTTGTTTCAGTTGGAGGTGTGAAAACACCAAAATCTGTGACAGCTAAAAATCACTTTGATACTTCATTTTTTGTAGTCTTTTCCTTTATAAACCCTGATTATTCTGATAGCTAACTTAAAGCACACAGGTTTCAGCGTAATATTTTGCCAATAACCATACTGTAAGAATTATCTATTGATATTTAATATTTTAAAAACAATAACACTACATATTTACTTTTTATCAAATGTTAAAGTTTTAAAATACTTTACATAAACCCTTGACTTTTTTTTGATTGCATTGTATATTTGCATAAACAATAAAACCAAGCCAAAAATGAAAATACCTAACTTATTTTCGACCTTTCGACCTTTCGACCTTTCGAGACCAGCACTATGTGTTGATTTCCTTTACGTAGCACCTTTTTTACGGATTGTCTATGCTTTGCTGATTGTGTTTCAATCACGCAAATGACATTGCTATCAATATACCAAACCTTATTTTTTACACCAAAAACAATAAAAGTATGAAAACACTTTTTCCAAGTTTCCACAAGTAGCGCGGCATGCAGCGCTATATACACATCACCCAAACACCGATGCTTTGCATCCAAAAGTAATCTTTTTAAACAAGGTTATTGACATATCATGAATTTTGCACCTCTTGAAAATGCCAACAACCTCATAAATCACCGCAAAGATACACCTATGTTGCTTGGTTTACAAGTAGTCGCGTGTTTTTGCACAAATTTCATAACATGAAAAATTTATTTTTTTCTATCCGACAGTCTATTGTATTGCTCGCTTTGTTAGCGTTCTGTAATGTTTTATTGGCGCAAGATGTATTGGATAATGCTGCTCCAAGTTGTCCACCGCCTTTTAATGCGGTTAAAAAAAACTGTTTAAAGCCACAAGTATCAAGTGCTACTGTTTCGCCACTCGAAGCAGAATTCCCTGATTGCAAACTAAGTGTAACATATACAGTTAGACAGTGTTTTGATATTGACCCTAATAGTCCTAACTTTACTGGTGTAACGTTAAAAGTTTCTGATTATGTAATAGATTTCAGTTCTGCAACTCCAGGTTGTGAAGGATTGATTAATCAATTGGGTAATAATTCAGTAGCAGGGCAAGATTTTTTACGTCGATTGAATGTTAGCATCGGACGTCAATTGTTGGATATTGAAGCTCAAAGACTTGTCGTAAACTCAGGTAGTACTAACACTTTTGATTGTAGCAATCCTACTGCACAAAAAGTCATCAATGCTGAATTTCATCAGTCAAGTTGTATTTCTTTTGCAAAAGGAACTTTCAATTTATTGGGCAGACCAGTTATCATTACAAGACAAATCGCATGTAAAGCATCCGCTTGTTGCGGGTTCAAACGTGTTTATTGTTATGATAGTAAACAAAAAAAATTAGTATTCGTCGAAGATTACTTGCCTCAAGTTACAAGTAAAACATGTGGAGGAGAAATACCACCGCTTCCTAATATTTTTAAAATATTTAAAGCAACAGATATTACACAAGGTCCTTGTATTTCTATTTGTGGAACATTGAGAGACCGTACAAGCGGATTTGTACAGGATTTTAAAGTTACCATTGATGGGAAACCAGTAGAAATGAAGGTATATCCTAACCCAAGTAGTAACTTTGTTAATATCTTTTTTGATGCAGACGTGAAAGGTACTATTGAGTTGATTGACCTAAAAGGCACTTTGTTAAGAACAATCCAAACAGAAACCGGATCTGCTTATCTTGATGTCTCGGCCTTAGCAAAGGGCGCATACCTCATCAAATTCACAGATACCAAAGGCGGTATCATGAATCAAAAAATATCAATTGATTAATCAAAAAAAAATGAGCTGCCTATAATATTAGGCAGCTCTTTTTTAACTTTTAAAATACCAACCATGAAAAAATATTTATGTTATCTTTTATTTATTTGCCCAATAGTGCTACAAGCACAATTGCTAACCAAGTGGAATATTGCTCTCAGTAATCAAGTTGCACCACCCGAAGGGGTATCTGAGGTACTTCCTTTGAATATCCTTTCAGATCAAGACAAAACGATTTATCTATCAAGTGTCTTATCTGGGTTTGCAGGTTGGCAACTATCGGCACTTGATGCCACTAATGGAAAAGTGTTCTGGAAATCTACGCGTAATTTCAAATCGCCAAAATTGGATAGCGTGCAGTATTTTCCTTCAAACCTGACCACTGACGAAAATGGAAACCTTGTGCAATTGGGCATCAGAATGTTTGCTAAGTATCCTATAAGCGTCTTACCGCAAGGCAGTATCGCAAAAGGCGTATATGATAAAAAAACAGGCAAAGAACTTTCGTATATTGATCATTTTGATGAAATAGCAAGATATTTTTATTTGTTAGGAAATGGTTCTTCCTACACAAAATCCAATGATGGAAAAAGTTATTATTTATTACAAAATGGTGGCAACAAGGATTATCGTATTTTTCTACGTCGCATTGATGCTAAAACATTTTCTAAGGTAGATACATTGCACAACGTAGCGAGCCTTTCACCAAGTTCAATTTTTACTAGTAAATTATTTCAGTTCGGCAACAACAAACTTTCTTATTTATTATATACAGTTGATCCTAATAAAAGTGATAGCACGAGTAGAAAAATCGAATATGTGCAGATGGATAGTACGGGCAAAGAAACGAAAAAACGAATGGATATAAGTCCTTATTTTTATTACTACAATGGCCTATACGGTATTAAACAGCTTAATGATGGTATTCTAATAATAGGTACAACAGATACTACCAAACTCATATTACAAGGCAATGAGAGTAAAAAAGTAGGTTATGTGATAAAGATTGACAGCTCAGGTAAGTTACTTTGGCGTTTATTCCATCCATCAAACTATTTTAATACAGCTAATAAAGACCCTCAAGTAATAGATAACGAAATGTACTCAATTAAAGGAGATGAAAAAACGCCCTATGGAAAAAAAGAACTTTTAGTAGTAGATGTAATAAATGGAAAGGTCAAAAATCTAGGAGAATTTAGAATAAAAAATGAAACGCGACCATATAGTTTTTGCGTTGCTTCAATGACATTGCCTAATAAAGACTATATATTTGGCTATCAATATGAAGATTGTGCTACAAAAATAGTGGCAGATGATGTAACATGTTTTGGTTTAGCATTAATCTCCTACGAGGACATAAAAAAAATAACGGCCACCAAAGAAGAAAAGATATTCGGCGACAACATCAATGTATATCCAAATCCGGTATCGAACAGCCTACAAATACAGCTACCCGAGGCCATCGGGTTTGAATACAATATATATGACATTGGCGGCAAACCCCTCAAAACAGAAAATGTGACGCCCACCAATCTCTATGAAGTCGATACCGCTAATTTCCCGAAAGGTATCTACTTTCTGAACCTCAAAACAAGCGAGGGTTTGTTTTTTACAAAAAAAATTGTGAAAATGTAGGTGAATGTGGTGTTTAAACTGCGTTTAAATGGTGTTTCTAACAAAAAAGTCGAATCTTCATATCGAAGATTCGGCTTTTGTATTTCAGAAAAGTAAAAACCCTACAATTTTTCCATCAAAAAATTAGTCATTTTGGTATATAAATGCAAACGAGCATTGCCACCAGAAATGCCGTGATTTCTGTTCGGATAAAAATAAGTATCGTACTGTTTGTTGGCAGCGATAAGGCTATTGGCCATTTCTACGGTATTCTGAAAATGCACATTGTCGTCGGCTGTGCCGTGTATCAAAAGGTAATTACCTTTCAAGAGATTAGCAAAATAGACTGGCGAATTTTCTTTATAACCGTCTGCATTTTCTTTTTCGGTTTGCATATAGCGTTCGGTATAAATCGAATCGTACCACTTCCAATTCGTAACTGGCGCAACCGCAATGGCTGCTTTGAATACATCTGCGCCCTTAAATGCGCACAACGACGACATATAACCGCCATAACTCCAACCAAAAATACCGATACGCGTTGCATCTACGTTTTTGAGTGTTCCCAAATAACGCGCAGCCGCAATTTGGTCTATCGTTTCGTAATGCCCAAGTTGCTTGTAGGTCATCTTCTTGAAGGCTTCGCCGCGACCACCAGTTCCTCGATTATCGACACACGCCACGATGTAGCCTTTTTGAGTCATCATCTGAAACCACCAGTAATTTGCGCCTTTCCATTGGTCTGTCACTTGCTGACTGCCTGGGCCGCCATATACATACAACAATACTGGATATTTTTTACGCTTTTTCATCTTGGCTGGCTTCATCATCCAACCATTTAGTTGTACACCTTCGTCCGTCTTGAAATTAAAAAAATCGACAGGTACAGTTCCGTATTCTTTTTGCAAACCTTTTACTTTTGCGTTGTCTTCGAGGCTACGCAAAACTTTACTCTCTTGGTCACAAACGCTGATACTTGCAGGTGCATTGATACTCGAAATCGTATGCACATAATAATCGAAAGTGCTACTCCATTGGGCGCTATGTACGCCGCGCTCAGGCGTAAAACATTTGATTTTATTACCATCTAATTGTGCACAAAACAATTGCTTATCCATTGGCGATGGGTATGCTGCTTGATAATACACAAGACCATTTTTTTCATCTACGCCATACATTTCGGTTACATCAAATTCTCCTTTCGTGAGTTGAGTTGAGTGACCTTCCATGTCGTATAAAAAAATCTGATTGTAGCCAGTCATAGAACTCGACCATATAAAATGTTGACCGTCAGCCAAAAATTTTAAATTATCGTGTACATCTACATAATAACGGTTTTGCTCGCGCAGCAGCGAACGTGTGCGTATGGCATCGCCAGTAGCGTCTATCAATATCAATTCGAGGTCGTTTTGTAAGCGATTGAGCTTCGTGACACACAACTGATTCGGATTACTCGTCCACTGAAAACGTGGGTAATACATATCCGATTCGCCACCGATTACTTTGGTCTTTACTTGCGTATCGAGGTCGTAGATATGCACAGAAACGAGCGCATTTTTTTCGCCTACTTTCGGATATTTAAACGTGTTTTTGCTCGGATAAGCCTTGTCGGAATAAATATCCATACTATACTCAGGCACAGCACTTTCATCGAAACGGACGAAGGCAATTTTTTTCCCATCTGGCGACCACTTGAATCCAGTTACCAACTGAAATTCTTCCTCATAAACCCAATCCGTAGCACCATTGATGATGCTATTTTGAAGGCCATCGTTTGTGATTTGCGTTACCTTGTCCGTCACGAGGTCTTTCATAAAAAGATTGTTGTCGCTCACCCAAGCCACCTTGTCACCTTGTGGATTAAAAGTAGCGTATCGCTGACGCGCTTCCTTATATAAGTTACTAATTGTCTTTGAATTAGGGTCATAAATAAAATATGTAGCATCACTCGAACGGCGATAAAGTGCTTTTTCGTCAGTACTCAAAAGAAGTTTTGTTTCATCATCGCTAAAACTATAACTATCAAATGTACGCTTAAAATCTGGATTAGCGCCCAACAGACTGGCATTAAAGAGGTCAGCCGATTTTTCGCCAGTCGTGATGTCGTATTGTCTGATTACGCTGCCTTCGAGTTTCGTATAATGCTTCCCATCTTTCTGAAAATTAAATCCAGGAACTGATTTTGTAGCAAATGCTCCCGTTTTCCAGATTTCTTCTAACGTAATTTCTTTTTGAGCCATCGTAGTATTAGCCCAAAGGCTGATGATAGATAGTATGAACAAATATTTTTTC
>JAYUJV010000318.1:0-7522 GCA_043764975.1 Saprospirales bacterium | reverse complement strand
TCTAAAACATCTTTTCTTTTTTCTTGTATTTGTATTGGTTTGTTTTCGCTTTTTTTCTCTTTCTTTTCTTTTTTTAAATTCCGAATAATCAACAAACTTGCGACCAAATGAGCGCAATATTTTTCTTTTTTAAAGGTATCACAATCGCACTTGGATTTTTTCAAAAAATTACCTTGTAGCGCAACTTCACATATAAAATTTGGCTCTTGTTCAAATTCAAAATAATACTCATCAGCATTGATTTGCTCGTAGTGAACGTAGTCTTTTTGCTCCACAAAAATCTCAGCTTCTTCAAAGACATGATCTTCAAAAAACTGTTCTAAAATTGATAAATTTATCTTTTTTTGATTCATACTATGTCACAAAATATTGTATTATCTTATTAAAATACTATGTTTTATCTTTTAATTTAACATATATTTGCACCAACAACTTACTATACTTTCCATTTTCTATGAAAAAGATAATCTTGCTTCGTCATGCCAAAGCGGAGTTTAACAACAATGTGCTAGACAAAAAACGTAATTTAGATGCAATTGGTTCTGAAGAAGCACTGTTGATGTCAAAAAAACTTCATCAAAAAATAAAGAATATTGATTTAGTCTATTGTAGCGATGCCAACCGAACAATCGAAACTGCAAATATCGTACTTTTTTCCGACATACACATTAAAGAAAAAATTAATACTTCAAAATTGTATGAAGCAGAAGCGGATGTTTATTTTGATTTATTGTCTGAGATTGACAATAATAAAGACATAAATTCAGTTATGTTTATAGGTCATAACCCAGGCATAAGTTACTTTGCGGAGCTTTTAGTTTCCGAAATGCTGTACTTTTTTTCGACTTGCGCTTGCGTTATTTTTTCTTCAACTTCAGAAAATTGGAATGAAATCAATAAACAAAACACAAAAATCGATTATATTCTTTCGCCGCTTGGCGATATTGTGGTTTAGTATCTTTGTTTTTTCAAACTGTAATCAACAATCCGAAAAGTTGCAATTGACTGATAATCAGTATGTTGGATTAATAATTGATACTCAAATCCTCGAAGCAGCATCTAGCCATTTGACTGGAACTGTAAAAGACAGCTTAAATAAATCTTTTTATGATGTCGTTTTGAAAAAGAATAATTTAGACAAATCAAGTTTTGAAAAAGCAATAGACAACCTTAGCGCAAATCCCGAACGCGCAAAAAAAATATACACAATCGTTGGCGACTCTTTGCAAAAACGTATTGATACGGTTAATGATTTGAAGTAAATATCAATTTTTTACAAAATATTTTGATTTTAGGTTTACGCTTCGTTTTCAAGTCCCTCCTTTGGAGGTATTTAGGGAGGCCATCTCACAGCTGCTGCAAACTAACCAATTTTTTATACTCGCCACCTTTTTCGATTAGCGACTCGTGCGTGCCTTGTTCTAATATTTTACCATTATTTAACACAATAATTAAGTCTGCATTTTGTATAGTGCTGAGTCTGTGTGCGATGATAATCGCCGTTTTGTTACTCAACATATTATTCAACGCTTGCTGTACCAATTGTTCGCTTTCGCTATCGAGTGAGGAAGTCGCTTCATCAAAAATCAAGATTGGTGGGTCTTTAAAAACAGCTCTTGCTATCGTCAAACGTTGGCGTTGTCCGCCCGAAAGTTTAGAACCTCTATCGCCGATATTCGTTTCGTAGCCCAATTCCGTTTTGATAATAAACTCGTGCGCATTGGCGACTTTTGCAGCCGATTCTACATCGATTTTTTCTTTGTTTTCTTTACCAAATATAATATTGTTTTCGATGCTATCATTAAATAAAATAGCTTCTTGCGAAACAATACCTATCAGATTCCTAAGATTATTTAATTTTATTTGTCTAATGTCAATATTATCAACTAATATTTGGCCTTCGTTTACGTCATAAAATCGCGGCAATAAGTCTGCAATCGTCGATTTACCAGCACCTGATGCGCCAACCAAAGCCACAACTTTTCCTTTCGGAATAATAAATGATACATTATCCAAAATCTTTTTTTCTGAATTTGGATAACAAAAACTCACATTTTTATATTCTATTTGTTGTTCAAAACCAAAGGTTTTTATCGGATTTTCAACATCTACAATATTGTTTTTTGTATCCAACACTTCTTCGATTCTATCTATGGCAGCGCGTCCTTTTTGGATATTGTACCAAGCCGACGACAAGTTTTTGACAGGATCTATGACGTTATAAAACGCAAATAAAAATGACATAAATAGTTCGCTCGAAAGTTGATTATTAAAAACCAAACGAGAACCGTACCAAAGCAAAAACATGACTGTACTCACGCCCAAAAACTCCGAAAGCGGCGAAGCCAAATCTTTTCGGCGCACCACTTTAGTTACCAATTTACGATATTGCTCATTTTCATTTCTAAATTTTGAGTTCTGATACGTTTCAGCTTGAAATGCTTTTATGATGCGCAAACCGCCAAGCGTTTCCTCCACTTGAGCTATCACAACGCCTAATTTGCTTTGCGCCAAGCCAGCTGTAGCGCGCAAAGTTTTAGATATTCCACTGATAATCAAGCCAATAAACAATATTAATCCGATAACAAACAAGGTCAAATGTGGACTAATAAAAATCATAAACGCCAAGCTACTGATCAAAATCAATGGCTCGCGAAACACCGATTCGATGACATTCAAGATGCTCCATTCCACTTCTTGTACGTCGTTTGTGATGCGCGATAGTAAATCTCCTTTTCGCTGATCCGTAAAATAACCAATCGGCAACGACGTTATTTTTTCGTACATCGCTTGTCGCAAGTCCGCCACGATGCCGTTTCGCATGGGCGCAATGAAGTAAAGTGCTAGATAACGAAACACATTTCTGAAAAAGAAAAGCGTCGCAATCATCATACATATATATAGTAGCGTAGTTTCGCGACCATTTTGTAGCATCGAGACACTAAAATAGTACTTTAATTGCCCCAATAAATCGTCGGGTTTGGTTTCTACAATCGTTTCTTTTCCAAAAAGTATCATCAGAAATGGACTGAAAGCTGGCAAACTCACGACCATAAACAACGCCATTAAGATATTACAAACGATATTTAGGATTACAAATCGGCGATACTTTGAAATATACGAAAGAATATGGTAAAAACTTTTCATATCGTGAATACGTTGTTTATATTTGTAGCGAAATACAATTATATGTATTTCAAATTTTATGCAAATGTACCATTGTATTTTTTTATTTTTAATAAAAAAAGGTTACATTTACAAAAGTATTATACATTCCTTTTAAATTAGAATTAAAAATAAATCAAACTTACACAACTTATGAAATTAATAAAATCCTCCCTTTTCTGTTTTGTTCTTATTGTTTTTGCTACGACTTCAATTTTTGCACAAAAAAAATTACTCAAAAAAGCTGGCACAAACCTAAGCGAAGCCTCGCAAAGTAGAGGCGTTCAGACGATTGCATTTGAGGAAGAGGTTTTTCAATTCGGTAGTATTAAGCAAAATGACATCGTAAAACATGAGTTTAAATTTACGAATAAAGGTAAAAAACCGATCGAAATACTAAATTGTACAGCATCTTGTGGTTGCACGACGCCAGATTATCCGTTTATGCCCATCGCAGTAGGTGAAACCGCAATGATTACGGTTACATTTAACAGTACGCATAAAGTTGGCCATCAAAAACCGTCCGTTACGGTTGTAACAAACGGACAACCTAAAGTTTCTAAAATATATATGGAAGGAATAGTGGAATAGTTTTTCAGTAAGACGATTTAGAAGTTACCGACACCTTAAAGGTGTCGGTAACTTTAATTACTTCATCTCATATTCAAGTATATCTTTACAAAATACTGATTATTAATATATTACACAATATTATTTTAATTATTTAATTTCTTTAATTTAATCAAAAATGAACATTAAAAACTTTACATTATTAAGCCTTTTGTTGTTTTTGACAACATCGGGATTTATGTGTAGTCGAGCTAGTACAAAAATTATGAATGACACAACAGTAGCCGTTGCAGAAAAAGCAACCGACATGAACGGCAAAGTCAAATTTGAGACAATTGCCAACGATCCATTGGGTGTGAAAATGTACACCTTGAGCAATGGAATGAAAATTTATCTTTCTGTCAAAAAAGATGAGCCGCGCATATTTACAAATATCGCTGTTCACACTGGTTCGCGCAATGATCCAGGCGATTGTACAGGTTTGGCGCACTACCTCGAACACATGATGTTCAAAGGGACAAGTCAAATTGGCGCGATGAACTGGGCAGAAGAATCTAAGTTACTCCAACAGATTTCTGACCTTTACGAAGCGCATAAAAACGAAACAAATCCAGAAAAACGTAAGGAATTGTACGCGCAAATAGACAAAGTGAGTGGCGATGCTGCGAAACTTGTTGCTGCAAATGAGTACGACAAATTGGTATCATCAATGGGTGCGAAAGCAACCAATGCTTACACTTGGGTGGATCAAACGGTGTATGTAAACGACATACCGAGCAATGAATTGGAACGTTGGATGCGCCTCGAAAGCGAGCGTTTCAAAATGGTTGTGTTGCGTTTGTTCCATACCGAACTCGAAGCCGTTTATGAGGAATATAACATAAACTTAGATCGTGATTTCCGTAAAGTAATGAAAACGCAAAACGAGTCTTTATATCCAACGCACCCTTACGGAACGCAAACGACCATTGGCCGTGGCGAAGATTTGAAATCGCCTTCGCATGAAAAAATTCAGGCGTATTTCAAAAAATATTATGTACCAAACAATATGGCGATGGTGTTAAGTGGCGATTTTGAGCCTGAAAAAGTGGTCGCTTTGGCAGAAAAATATTTTGGTTCATATCCAAAACAACAAGTAGATCGTCCACAATTCCCTGTTCAAAATGGACCTGACCAAATCGTTCGTAAAGAAGTGATTGGTCAAGAAGCTGCGAACGTGAATATTGCTTGGAAAATAAACGGTGCAAACTCAACTGATGATAATATGTCGAGTTTAGTTTCATCATTATTGACGAACGGACAAGCTGGTTTGATAGACTTGAATATTTTGCAAAAGCAAGAAGCCCTCGAAGCGCGCGCTGGTGCAAGCACTTACGAAGATTATGGTTCGTTTTCGCTTTACGGTAAGCCGCGCGAAGGTCAAACGCTCGAAGAACTCGAAAAATTATTGTTGGCGCAAGTTGCTAAATTGAAGTCTGGCGATTTCCCTGATTGGTTAATCAAGGCTTCGATTACAGACATGAAATTGTCGGATACACGCCAAGCAGAATCCAATGGCGCACGAGTTGGTGCTATGACTGGTACTTTTGTAACATCTCAGCCTTGGAAAGATTACGTGAATCGTTACGATGACATGGAAAAAATAACGAAAAAAGACATCATGGCTTTCGTTTCTAAAAATCTTCGTGACAATTATGTAGTCGTATATAAGCGTTCGGGCGAAGACAAAGCAGTTGTGAAAGTTGTGAAGCCAACCATTACGCCAGTAACCGTAAATAGAACGGTTCAATCGGATTTTGCAAAAGCATTTATGGCAACACAAGCTGATCGTTTGACACCAGTTTATACTGATTTTAAGGAAAGTATTAAACAGTCAAAATTGCCAAATGGCATCAATTACAGCTATATTAAAAACAGTTCTAATGATATTTTTGAATTAAATTATATCGTAGAAATGGGTAAAAATGCCAATAAAAAATTACCGATTGCGATTGAATTGTTGCCTTATTTGGGAACAGATAAATACACAGCAGAACAATTGCAGCAAGAATTTTTCAAATTAGGCTTGTTTTTCAATGTAAACTCTGGCGACGAACGTTGTTACGTAACGTTGAGTGGACTCGAAGAAAACTTAGAGCCAGGTTTGGCTTTGTTCGAGAGCATGATTTCAAACGTAAAAGCAAACCCTGATGCCTTGAAAAATGTCGTTGGCGACATCTTGAATAAGCGTGGAAATGACAAAAAAGACAAAGGAAAAATCTTGCGCGCCGCAATGATAAATTATGCACGTTATGGCAAAGAATCTTCATATCGTGAAGTGTTGAGTAATCGCGAATTGAACGATTTGAAGGTTGATGAATTGGTAGAAATGTTGCACAGCTTGACAAAATACGACCACACAGTATTCTATTATGGCGCAAAACAACAAGAAGTTGTTGGCAATATGTTGAAAAAATACCATTATTCTGGCAAATTGACGCCATTGATGGAAAATAAGCAATATGCTGAAAAAGCAACGGATAAAAAAGTGATTTTCGTAAATTTCCCAATGGTACAAGCTGAAATTTTGATGTTATCGAAAGGTACACCGAAGTTTAGCCAAGAAGAATACATCATGTCGGAGTTGTATAACAACTATTTTGGCGCAGGTTTGTCTTCTATTGTGTTTCAAGAAATTCGTGAAAGTAAGGCTTTGGCATATTCTGCAAATGCATTTTACACGACGCCACAAAAGAAAGATAAGCCGCATTATATGCAAGCGTATGTAGGCACACAAGCGGATAAAATGCCTGATGCTGTAAAAGCAATGCAAGCGATTATCGAAAATATGCCGATTAGTGAGCCACAAATTCAAAATTCGAGAATGTCAATCTTGAAACGTATCGAATCTGAGCGCATCACAAAATCAAATATATTTTGGACTGCCAGAACCAACGCTGATCGTGGTTACGATTATGATGTTCGCAAAGACGTATATGAAAAAATGAAAACGGTTTCAGTTGATGAACTGAAAGCATTTCAAACTAAATACGTAAAAGGTCGTGATTACACCATCTTGGTTTTGGGCGACAAAACAAAAGTGAATATGGAATTTTTGAAAACACTCGGCACAATCGAAGAATTGAGTTTAGAAGAAGTTTTTGGATATTAGAAATTATCAAAAGGGTTTTGCAGAATGCAAAACCCTTTTTTACCTTATTTTTTGCTATGAGAACAGTTATAAAAAGTATTCGCCCCGAAATTGAAGCGAGTATAGAGCAAGCAAATACGCTTGAAATTTTTCAAAATCAAACTTTGCGCCCAATATTGAAATTTCAGAATGAATTGTTGATGCAGCTCATGAAGCATTATTTTGTAAAAAGAAAAGATGCGTTTTATGAACTCAAAAACAAGGAAAAGCCGAAATATATTGATCACGCAATTCGTCAAGATTTGCGATTCAAAAGTCAAATGCTCGGTGTCATCATCGGACACTTTACGCATGATGAGTTCGATTTATACACGCAACACGAAGCCGAATTGAGCCGTCGCATGACTGATTTATTGTGTCAACGGATTGTTTCGCAGGTGGAAGTGTTTGTGAAATAAGAAATCTCCCTAATCCTTCTTTGGAGGGTTGGAGAGGTCTTTACTACAATAAAAAAAAGCTGATTCAGAATTTCTGAATCAGCTTTTTTATGCTAACGAACAGGGCTTGCTGCAGTTTGGGGATTTGAAATTCGTCAGCCCGTAACTGAAGTTGATAATTGCAATATTGCTGATGTTTTATTCATAAGCCAAATTTATA
>JAYUJV010000317.1:0-7537 GCA_043764975.1 Saprospirales bacterium | reverse complement strand
CCAATTACGGCTTTGTCCCGCATACCCTCGGCGAAGACGGTGATCCCCTCGACGCACTCGTTATCGCGCGCTCACCGATTATCCCGGGCGCGGTCATTAAAGTGCGGCCCGTTGGCGTGTTGTTGATGGAGGATGACAAGGGCGGCGACGAAAAACTCATCACCGTGCCCGTCGATACGACCTTTCCTTATTACAGCGAAATCGGCGAGCATGATGAACTGCCGCCCATCGTGACGCAGCAGATCGAACATTTCTTTGCGCATTACAAAGACCTGGAGCCCGGCAAATGGGCAAAGCTCAATGGCTGGGGTTCGGCTGAGGATGCCAAACGCATCATTCTGGAATGTATCGAGCGGGCGAAGCAGGCGGGTTAGGTGCGTGACAATGGCCCGGTTTCAAAACCGACTGCCGTAATTGCATAAATCAAATGATCGACTTGGACCCCCGCCATGTCCCACGCCTGTCGCCGGTCGGTCAGCACGCCGCCGATTTTTTCCATTGCGCGGCATGAACGAAAGTTCGTTTCACCAACCAAAAATATGACCGTGTGATAACCGGCGTCAAAGGCATGGGCCAACATCAACCGCTTGATCGAACGGTTATAGGCCCCGCCCCAATGGCTGCGCGCCAGATAGGTCCAGCCAATCTCGACCTCGCCCGCCTCGCAAACCCGGATGTCATAACGCGACCCGCCGATCACCGCGCCCGTTGCCTTGTCGACAATCGTCAACCCGCCTGTCGATGCTAGGCCCTCTTCGAAAAAGGGATCGAACACCGCGCGTTGCCATCGGTTGTGTGCCGGATGGATCGCCCAGATGTCGGGATCGCTGGCCACATACCCTTTTATTAAATAAAGAAAATCCTGCACAACACAACCAAGCCATCATGGATTTTGGCGCAACTTGCTGCACACCTAAGCGCGCGCAATGCAATACTTGTCATTTTCAAGATATTTGCGTGGCTTTTACAAACGAAAAAATTGATTTATTGCCCATAAAATCGAAAAAAATGATTAAGCGAGATCGTTATTTTCAATACTTACTTGTGCGACAAGACGGGCAAACTTGGATCAATAAACGCATAGAAAAAGATATTTGGCAAGATTTATATGAACTGCCTTGCATCGAAACCGAAGATTTTATCGAAAAAGATGATTTATTAAAACAAGATTTATTTTTTAAATATTTTAATCATAAAAATTTTACTTTTCGTAAAACTTCAAAACCGCACAAACAAGTATTGACACACCAAAACATATATGCGACCTTTTGGGAAATAGACCTCGAAAAACACGAAACAGCTTTTGAAAACAGCAATTTTTTGAAAATAATCGAAAAAAATTTGGAAAATTACGCATTTCCACGTATCATTGACTTGTATTTTCGGACGCCGCAATTGCAGCCCGAATTATTTTAGTCGATTCAGGAGAAAACCATATTTACGAACCTAAAACACACCTTGATTCAACATGGTAAACAAAGTAACCCTTATCGGTAATCTTGGCAAAGATCCCGAAATTCGTCGTCTGGAGAACGGCGCTATTGTTGCAAAATTTACGATTGCAACCAACGAATACTACCGCGATAAAAGCGGCGAATTGCAGCAACTAACCGAATGGCACGATGTCGTGGCATGGCGTGCATTGGCCGAACAAGCCGAACGCGTGCTTCGCAAAGGCAAGCTCGTGTATATAGAAGGTCGTTTGACGCACCGTCAATATCAAGACAAAGACGGCAACAACCGTTACATTACCGAAATATTGGCAGGTATGATCAAGATGCTAGATCGTGAAAAGCGTGAAGGTCAAGACAGTAATTTCCCTGATGCAAAGGCTGAACAGCCTATGCGCACAAACTCATCGCAAGGCGGTTCCGATATGGCACCACCACCACCTATGGCCGACGATGATTTACCGTTCTAAGATTTTATTTTCATGAAAAATAACATTCGGCCAAGCGCAATTTTGCGTTTTGGCCGTTTTTTTTTATTTTAACTGAAATAATTATATCTTTTTTGTACAAATAGAATCTTTTAGCAATATTTTTGCGTTAGTTTCTATGAGTATTTTTTGTAACGTCGTCGAGGTTTTGAACCTCGACGACGTTGAAGGAAAGTAGAAGTAGAGAATTATCTACACGTTACTAAAATTCATTACCGTTTCAATTATCAATAAAGTATAAATTATGCTTCAAGTCAGCGTTATTCGCGAACAAAAGGAGCGCATCTTAGAGGGATTGCGCAAAAGAAATTTTAAAGAAGAAGACCTAAGCGTCATAGACGACATATTGGCAGCCGATGATTTGCGTAAGCGTACGCAAATTTCGCTCGATAACCTCAATGCCGAAAACAACCTAACTTCCAAAGAAGTAGGCGACCTTTACAAACAAGGGAAAAAAGCAGCAGCAGATGAGTTAAAAGCAAAAGTAAGCGCATCGAAAGAGGAGATTAAAAACCTAGAAGAAAAGCTACGCGAAACCGAAATCAACCTCGAAAACTTGTTGCTGAATGTGCCAAACGTGCCGCACGTTTCTGTGCCTTATGGCAAAACACCCGAAGAAAACGAAGTATTCAAAGATGCCGATGGCGAATTGCCTGTGCTACCCGATGATGCTTTGCCTCACTGGGAACTGGCTAAAAAATACAACATCTTCGACCTCGAATTGGGCGTAAAATTGACTGGCGCAGGTTTCCCTGTGTTTCGTGGACAAGGTGCAAAGCTACAACGCGCGTTGATTAATTTCTTTTTGGACGAGGCTTTCGCTGCTGGCTACGAAGAAATCGTGCCACCACTATTAGTAAACGAAGCCAGTGCAAGAGGTACAGGTCAGTTGCCTGACAAAGAGGGACAAATGTATTATTGCGAAAAAGATGATCTTTATTTGATACCAACTGCCGAAGTGCCTGTGACGAATATCCTGCGCGACGTCATAATAGAAGAACAAGATTTGCCGATAAAGATGACTGGCTACACGCCATGTTTCCGTCGCGAAGCAGGTTCTTATGGCTCGCACGTGCGTGGTCTGAATCGTGTGCATCAGTTCGACAAAGTAGAAATCGTGCAAGCCGTTCACCCCGACAAGTCTTATGATGTGTTGATGGAGATGGTAGCACACGTCGAAAATTTGATGCAAAAGTTGGAACTACCATATCGTATTTTGCGTTTATGTGGTGGTGACATGGGTGGAAACTCAGCTTTGACATTTGATTTTGAGGCATATAGTGCAGCGCAAAAACGTTGGTTAGAGGTGAGTTCTGTTTCAAATTTTGAAACATATCAAGCGACACGTTTGAGCCTTCGTTTCCGAGATAAAGAAACGAAAAAAACGCGCTTGGCGCATACGCTCAATGGTAGCGCATTGGCCTTGGCTCGTATTATCGCTTCGTTGATGGAGAATAACCAGACGCCCGAAGGCATCAAAATACCAGTGGCATTGCAACGTTATATGGGTATTGATATGATAAAATAGGTATAAAACTTAGCGACATCCCTAAACGGCGAAGCCTTCAACGAAATTAATCCGTCCAAAGGAGGAACTAACTTCGCGAGAGCAAATTTTTATAAAAAATATCAAATTATTTTTTTAATATTTTGATAATCAATACTTTATGACAATAAAAATAGTATTTTTGTATTAAAATATTTATTTTAGAAAACAATTAAAAACGAATTACTATGTTTGGAATGGATCCTATTCAATTACTGATTGGTGGCGCTTTTTCAGTAATCGGAATGGTTTTGAGCAATCGCTTAAAATCAAAGTTTGAACAATATAGCCAAATGCCGCTTGCCAAAGGTAAAAGTGGAAAAGAAGTGGCCGAAGCCATGCTTCAATATTACGGCATCACGGACGTGCGTGTGCAATCCGTTGATGGATTTTTGTCGGATCACTACAACCCAGGCGACAAGACGGTAAACTTGAGCCCTGCAGTATTTGACGGTCGCCACGTAGCTGCAGCAGCTGTCGCAGCCCACGAATGTGGACACGCGGTGCAACATGCTACGGCATATACTTGGTTGCAGTTACGCTCAAAGATTGTACCTGTCGTGAACATCGCTTCGCAAGGCTTACAGTTTATGATGATTGCAGCATTTATGACGCTTGGTAGTTTTCCGCAATTGATGCTCATTACGATTGTGTTGTTTGCAGCAACCACAGCGTTTAGTATGATTACATTGCCAGTCGAGTTCGATGCAAGTAATCGAGCATTGGCGTGGCTCAAAGAAAGTGGCATGAGCAATGGCGAAGAATACACTGGTGCAAAAGATGCCCTTTGGTGGGCCGCTATGACTTATGTGTCTGCCGCGCTTTCATCATTGGTGATGTTGCTCTACTTGATTATGCGCTACCAAGGTGCGACGAATAGAGATTAGAATTATATATAAAAGAGATGTTTCAGATAAACCAGAAATATCTCTTTTTTTATTAAATATATTCATAAAAAAATGTAATTTTGTATTTAAAACAATCCTCACAATGGAAAGAATAGTATTTAACCCAAATGTAATGGGAGGAAAACCTTGCATCCGTGGTATGCGAATTACTGTTGGTACGATATTAGGATTATTGGCCAAAGGTTATTCTAATGCAACAATTTTGAAAGCATATCCTGATTTAGAAACAGAAGATATTCATGCTGCGTTATTGTATGAAAATTTAAAATAAGATTATCTTTTACCAGGATAAAAAAAGAGATATTTCAACACGTGTTGAAATATCTCTTTTTTTATCATAATTCATAATTATTTCATTATCAAATACTTACACATTTAGATAATGTACAAACGCATCATAGTTGGATTGTAAACTTTCTTGGTATTGATTTTCTGCAAAAGCACCTTTTATGGTGTAATTGAAGCGTTGGAAAGCTGAAACGATAGCGCCTATATTTTGTTTTGATATTTTTATCGTAATCTCTATTTGCATAGATTCGGGAATAGACGTGACATACGAACTCAAGATTACTGCATTTTCGGACTCTACGATACGTGCTATTTCGGCAAGCGAATAATTGTGTTGAGCCGTTTCGAGTACAATTACGCTACCTGCATCTGCCAATGAAGCTATTTTGGCGAAAGCCATCAATAAATCTTGTTGTACGATTGTGCCTAAATACTCCTCACGAGCATCTACGACAGGTATCAAGGTCAACTGAAATTCTGACATCAAGTGTATAATATCATAATAATGTGCTGTATCTTTTACGGCTGGGCGCGTGAGCGAAAGGTTATATGCCGAAATGGGCAAAGAAGGATTATGCTGCATGATGTCGTCCTCCGACACCAAACCGAGCAGTTGCCCATCAAGCACAATAGGTAAATGACGCACGTGGTAATCTACCATGTGTTCAAGGGCATACTTGCCAGTATCGCTAGTAGAAAGAGGGGCAATTGTGGTAGAAATTAATTCGCGTGCTGTCATATAGATGTATTAAAAATATACTTTCAAATCATAATCAATTGCAAATCAAATTATTATAAAATTTTTATTTCAATAATTGAATAATGAATTGATTTTACGATAACTAATTAACGTTTGAAAACGATTTTTGGTTTGCCAAATTCATTTTTATCTAATAATATCTTTACGACTCAGTAGCATCCAATTACCATCTACATTGAGGTAAGTGGCATTCGGAAAACTGGGTTTAAAATGCTGCTCATAAAATGCTTCGGTTAGTTCAATGTCTTTTTTGTTGTGCGAAAGGCGATTATAAAAAATCAAACCATCGTCAGAAAGTATAGACGACAGTCGATTCAAAAACTCGTCTTTCTCGAATGATGCAGGAATAACATCGTCCAGAAAAACATCGACTGTGATTAAGTCAAACTTTTCTTTACAATTCATCACAAACTGAAACGCATCGGCACAGACAAGGTCAATATTCGATTTTATTTCAGAAATGACATATTTATTAGCCAATTCGATTACTTTTTTATCTATCTCGATGCCAGTATAGTCATATTCTTTTTCAAAAAGGCGTTCCAAAATAATCGGAATACTGCCCAATCCGAACCCAAGCACAAGTACCTTTCTCACATCAAGTTCATCGAGGCGAATGGCATCGAAGGCGCGCGTGAAGTTATCGTACAGATCGCCATACGAATACACCGCATGATCAGTACAAAGTTGATAGCGGCCTTGTTTCAAGAAGACTTGTAAGTGCGGATTGATACTACTTTGTGTATCTTCCAAGCAAAAACTATAAAAATAACTCAAAAAGCGTTTCCAAATTGGCTGTTTCATACTTATATTGTTGACTTTTCCCAGGTTCTGTATTTTGCGGTATGCACATACAAGTATTCCATAATTGCTCGATCGGCTTCCGAAAGCGTCATCTTACGGCGATCCAGTACGCGTTCGGCCGTGCTATATGCCTTATCAAGTCTATACGTAATGAAACCGCCATTGCCACCCCAAGAAAATGAAGGCACAAAATTGCGTGGATAACCCTCGCCAAATATATTGGCAAATATACCCACAACCGTACCAGTATTGAACATGGTATTGATGCCGCACTTTGAGTGATCACCCATAATAAGGCCACAAAATTGCAAACCAGTTGGTACAAAACGCTCTTTGGTATAATTCCAGAGTTTTACGTCGCTATAATCGTTTTTGAGATTCGATGTATTGGTATCCGCACCGAGGTTGCACCACTCGCCAAGTACCGAATTGCCAAGATAACCATCATGGCCTTTGTTGCTGTAGCCCATCAGAACTGAGTTAGCGATTTCGCCACCAACTTTGCAATAAGGCCCAACGGTCGTATCGCCGTATATTTTGGCACCCATCTTTACCTGCGCGCTTTCGCAAAGCGCAAACGGCCCTCTTATGATAGCACCTTCCATAACATCGGCATTTTTGCCGATGTAGATGGACCCATTTTTAGCGTTCAAGATTGCACACTCTACGATTGCGCCTTCTTCTATAAAGATACGCTCGCGAGCAAAAACGGTATTGGTGTCGCTGATTGGCTGAGATACTTTGCCAGCTGTCAATAACTCAAAATCGGATTCGATTTCGGCGCCATTGTATTTAAAAATATCCCAAGTGTTCACAATTTGCTTGAAGACAGCATTTTCTAATACGATTCCATTGATGTCGTTCATGTCTTGAGCGACCATCAGCTGATCGAATTGCTTACGAGAAAGTCGCGCGGCAATCAACTCATCATTGTGTAGCAATGCCTCGTTGTTTTCGAGCGCGAGTATCTGCGCCACAAGTGTAGCTTCGGGCAACACTGAGCCATTGACCACATAATTGTCGTCTTCGATATGGATTGGATATTTTTGCGTAAGGTACTCTTCGGTGATAAAAGAGGCTTTGGCGGCGAGCCAATGCTCCCATTTTTCACGAATGGTAAGGATGCCGACCCGTAGTTCAGCAGCGGGTCTGGTAAATGTGAGTGGCAATAGATTTTCGCGAGCATCGCCCTCGAATAAAATTAGATTCTTCATGGATAGGATGACTATACGACAAGCGAAAAAGTCCTAATAAGTGACTTATTAGGACTTTGCGCTATACAAATAAATATT
>JAYUJV010000316.1:0-2793 GCA_043764975.1 Saprospirales bacterium | reverse complement strand
GTTCGTTTAGCCAATATTTCATCGCCTTTTCGGAGCGTAAATTGTACAAAAACATTCGTCAATCGCATACCTTGGCTCAGGCGTTGTGGAAACGATTGGAACTCTAATGTAGAGCTTCCAGCTTTCAAAACTCGGACGGAGTGGCTTTCGCCAAATACTTTTTTACCATAAAAATCAAAGACTTCGAGGTCGAATTGACAACTATCCAAATTTTGACGTAAGTCATTGACAATAAACACTTTACACAATCCTTTATCATCAATTGGCATGATGGCCACATCTTGAAAAGCAGCTCGTGCATAGTAATGCAACGCCTTCCAACGGCCTGTGCCATCTATGCCAGACCAGCTCGCCACAGGCCACACATCGTTGAGTTGCCAATACAAACTACCCATGCAATATGGGCGGTTGCGACGATGCGCTTCTATACCAGTTCGCATACCTTCGGCTTGCACAATTTGGCTCACATACACGAATTGTTCAAACGATTTCGGCACATGATAATCGCGATCCATATACTTGCGCATGAGCGTATTGCCGCGCGGATGCTTCTGATGCACCGTCATAACTGGCGTTTCAAGGTCGCGATCTTCGGGTTCTGTAAAACCCTGAATCGTACTCCAATGCGGAAACGACTGAAAGCCATATTCGCTCATAAATCGAGGGACACGTTCGTTGTATTTTGCAAACGGTTCTTCGTCATGCCAAATGCCCCAATAGTGGTTATCGCCTTCTTCGTCCGACTTCGGATTGTAGCGTCCGTAGCTCGGCGAACTCTCCCAATAAGGCGTCATATTTGAATATTGAGCAACAATAGTTGGCAATATTTTATTAAAAACAGTCTGATAATCGCTCCAAATTTGGTCTTTTCGCTTCGGATTGAGCAAAAACTGCTGTTGCCAACCCCAATTGTGCCACGCTTCGTTGTTTTCGTTATTGCCACACCAAAGCGCAATGCAAGGATGATTGTGCAGACGACTGACGTTCTGAATCGCTTCTTCGCTGATGTTGTCCAAAAAATCTTTATCGCCTGGATACATGGCACAAGCGTACATAAAATCCTGCCAAACCATAATGCCTTTTTCGTCGCAAAGGTCATAAAAAACATCGTTTTCGTAACGTCCACCACCCCAAACGCGCAGCATATTCATGTTGGCGGCTACGGCGTTGTCAATCATCATTCGGTATGTATCGTCGGTCACTTGATCTTGAAAAATATGTAGCGGAATATAATTTGCACCTTTCATAAAAACAGGCACGCCGTTGAGACGGAAATAAAATGTTTTTCCTTTCGCATCTTTATCTTGCACCAACTCGATGGTTCGCAAACCGATGCGTGTTTTTATTTGTTGCTCGCCAAATGTTCCAGTTGCTGCATATAAAAAAGCCTCGCCCAAACCTTTTGACCACCAACGTTTAGGATTTTTTATTATCGCCTCAATTGATACTGTATTATCACCTTTTTTAAGAAAAATATTTTTATTAATATCTTGATTATCAATGCTTAACGTAATATTTTGTTCGCCATCAAAGCTGCTTTCTATATTAAAATAAGCCTTGACGCTGGCTTCGCTATCGCTCAAAGTCACTTGTTTTATCTGCAATGAATTGAGGCGCGCTTTGTTCCAAGATTTCAACTCAATGGTATTTGAAAAACCGCAACTTGCTAATCGTGGACCCCAATCCCAACCATAATGAAACTGTGGTTTTCGACTAAACACTCGATTGCCACCAGGCAATTCGTAGCCTAGTTTTTCTCTTTTTTCGGTATCAATATTCACCGCCGAATAAAAATAAATACGCAATATATTTCCTTTTTCTTTCAAATAAGGCTTTGCATTCACGCTCCAAGTCCTAAAATCATTGTTGGCTTTTAGGATTAAATTTGAATTTAAAAACACATCTGAGTATGTATCTAAACCCTTGAATATCAGGTCAATATGTTCATCGTCCAACAACATTGAATCGACATCAAAAGTGTTCTCGAACACGAAATCTTCTTTTTCGAGCCATTGCAATTTGGTTTCATTGTCACGATAAAATGGATCTGGTATGATGCCTTGTTTTTGCAACGCCGTATGCACAATACCTGGGCAAGTAATGGGCAACCATTCGTCTTTTAGTCCTTTTTCGAGGTTTGGTTTTGCGGCCTTAAATTGCCAACCTAAGTTTAATTGTTGCGTCTGTTGCGCTTCGATTATATTCATAATTCCTAAGCAAAGTATTGATAATAAAAACGCATATTTTTTCATAGCGAATCTTTTTTTTAAGTATTAAGTCAATATTGTCAGTTAGTCATTATTGTCAGTTAGTCTTTGACAATCAGAACCTTAAACGATTTCAAAACAGTCATTTATTCTTCACAAGTAATTAATAAATAATTATTTATATATCAATATTTATTTAATATTTTAAAGTTAAAAGACGAACAAACAATTTTGAATAATCGACAATCTATTGACTAACTGACTAAAACTAACAATATTGACTAACCGACTAACTGACAATTTATTGACTAACCGACAATATTGACTAACCGACTAACTGACAATTTATTGACTAACTGACTAAAAAATCTACTCATTATTATACTCATCGTAACCAACGAGTTCTATTTTTTTATTTTTTTCGATGACAATCGCTGCTAATTTGTCTTTGTATCGCTGCACGATTTCGTAAATACCAGGAATATGCGCTGCACAAATTTGAGCTGCCAAAATACCAGCATTCGTAGCGCCATTGAGCGCAACCGTTGCGACTGGCACGCCACTTGGCATTTGCAGAATAGACAAA
>JAYUJV010000315.1:0-2805 GCA_043764975.1 Saprospirales bacterium | reverse complement strand
TATTGGCATTGTGCGATGCACAACACGAAGCAATAATTTGATAACGCTCCACACAAAAACGAATGGCAGCATCATACATCTCATCAGTTGCTTGTTTCGTAGCATTTATAGGCGACGGATAACCCATCGCCTCGGCGCGTTTACGCTCTTTATCCATATATGCGCCGCGCACGAGTTTTGCGCCAAGCAAATAATCGCCTTGTTTTGCCTTCACGAAAGAGGCTTTCAAAAACGCCAATCTATCGTGGCGATATAGCTGAAATGTATTGTAAACCGTCGGTTTTTGCTTGTTATGTTTTGCCATCATAACATCGGCGGCATCGTCCACAGCTTGCTGAATCCAAGTTTCTTCGGCATCTATCCAAACAGACATATTTTTTTCGGCAGCCAACGCGCACACTTCATCGAGCCGAGTTAGGCTGCGTTGCCATTCTGTTTGTTCGGTATCAGAAAGTGGTTGTTTGGCGCTTATTTTTTTGAGCAATTCAAAGCGCGTCATGCCAGTTACTTTGATGGTTACGACTGGAATTGACTCCGATTTTGAGCCAAAATTGATGGCTTTTATAAATTCTGCCTTGGTTTTATCAAAATCTTCTTCACTTTCTTTGGCTTCTGCGCCGTAATCCAACAAGGTCAAAGTGTTGTATTTATACAATTTATCGATGCTCGGCTGTGCTGCTTCGAGGCTTTCACCGCCACAAAATTGCTTGAATATGGTCGCTTTTATGATGGTTTTGGCAAAAGGTAAGCCCCACTCTACTGCTTTGAGCGCCAATGGCGAGCCGAGTTTTACGAGCCAATCGTGGTTCATCATCTTGAACAACCATGCCGATGCTTTCAACTCACTGTTGTTTTTTGAGCTAAAAGCAATTTCCGTATTTTTAAAATCGAGTGCTGACATTATCAATTAATTTAAAATATTGTTCTTTTAAAACTTTTGTGTATTAAACTAAAACGCCTGGTTTCAAGTAAATTATTCTATTGGTATAAAGTATGAAAGTATTAAGTATTTCAGTTTTAACAATATTTAAGATACTGATTTAAAGTTCATTATCTCGACTTGAATACTTAATACTTCCATACTTAATACTCGTTAAGCATCACAACTTGAATACTTAATACTCAAATACTTAATACTTTGACTAATTCAAAAAAAATACTTTACTTTATGTGTCCACAAAAAAATTACAATAACCAAAAAACAAAACCAATACTAAACAATAAAAAATAATAAACCCAACCTAACAAGGCAATAAATCCGACCATCGCCGAATCAAAGAATACAGTATTTTTTGTGAATTTATTGGCAAGATACATACACAACAAATATAAAGGAAAATTGATTAACCAAGCAACATAATAAACTGCTTTGCCCAAAAATCCCCAATGCGTTTTTGGTGTTTTAAAATTATAAGTTGTTGGAAACGAAGCTTTTATATCATTTGTCAAGCGCGGACTAAATGTTTTCCAAAACGTAAAAAATTGTTCATTATAATCTTGAAAATCTTCTTTTTTGATTGGTTTACCGAACACAATATCAGTTTTCATACCAAAACGATTTTTTTCATCATAGTTGATACCAACTGGAATCACTTGCAACGGAATCCCTTTTTGCCAAGCGTTTTGAACCATCACCGCAATGCCTTTTTTGAGTACCAAAAGCTCCGATTGATGTTTAGAAATGCCTTCTGGAAAAATCAAGACTTTCTGATTGTTGGCCAATAAATCAATGGTTTGATCAAAAACAACTTGATTTTTTTTAGTGCCTTCGGGGTCGCCATCCATGATTCTGTAAATCGGCAACATCCTCAAATCGGTCAAAACGGTATTGAAAAATGGCTTATTGAACGCATCGCCGCGCGCCATGGCATACACTGGATAATCAAAACAAGTCGTAATAAATAACGCATCGAGAAACGAATTGCTATGCGTGGCTGCAAAAATAACAGGTGCATCTTTCGGTATATTTTCGATGCCTACCAATCCGATTCGCTTCATATATAAGTGTAATGCGTACTTTACACTTGGTCTTATTATTTTATAATAAATCATTATTTCAATATTAAAATAAAAATATTTTATAATAAATAAAATTAAATATGTAATATTTTTTAAATATAAAATTAAATTCTAAAAACAAAAATGATTATTTTGAAAATAATTGCTTAATTTTATAAGACAAAGGTAATTTCTTTTTCATAAAATATTGATTTTAATCAAAAATAAATATTGAATTTCAAAATAGACAAAGTGTAAATATATAGGCATTATTTCAGTAAACTGCAAACTTGTAGCTTTTGATATTTTCAGTTTCAATAAGCAATATACAAATAGCAAAAGGCAACTATTTTCGACTAATTTTGCTTATTGCTAATTGCTTGTTATATTGAATATTAAACAAAAGTTTAAAAATTCAACACTTTTCGATAAATGGCTATGTTGTTGCAAAATAAATAGACTTTGGCACATTTTTAACAAAAAAACTATCCTGTTTAAAAAAATCAATTTACCTTTATTGTTCAAAACGAAAACATGAGAAACTTACATATATTTTGCAAACTTTTGGTCATCACAGGAGTGAGCATCGAATTGTCCACACTGAGTTATAGACAAGGTTTGCCTGACATTTATATTTCGCCAATCTATTGGTTTTTAGGCGGTTTTTTGACCGTTTTTGGCGCAATTCCCTTATTGGTTTTCAAAAACGAAAGCGAAAATACAGAAAATTCGACGATAACGCCAACTTCAAAAGCAATCAATATCATTGGCATATTGACACTTGGCACGATGTGGACGGCTACATAT
>JAYUJV010000314.1:0-2808 GCA_043764975.1 Saprospirales bacterium | reverse complement strand
TAAAAAACCAATATTTTATGTTTATTGACCTCGCTGAGTCTTAATTTACACTCACAGCTTGCGGAAATTCGGGTAAACCCGTTGGGCGTTCGCCGATTAATCGCTCTAAATCAGCTTTCAAGATTACTTCTTTTTCAAGTAATGTTTCGGCCAAAAGATTGAGTTCTACACGACGCTCCGTCAGCAATTCCTTAGCTCTTATATACTGACCTTCTATGAGGTTACGTACTTCATTATCGATGAGCGTTGCAGTTTGGTCCGAATATGGTTTCGTAAAAGAATCTTGTTGAAGGCCGTAAAAAGATACGTTACCAACTTTATCATTCATTCCATACATCGAAATCATACCGTAACCCATTTTCGTAATTTGGTCGAGGTCGTTTTGCGCACCAGTCGATATTTTACCGAACACGATGTCTTCGGCAGCACGCCCACCAAGCGTCATACACATACGATCCAAGAGTTGCTCTTTGCGGATGATGTATTCATCTTTTGGCAAATATTGAGCATAGCCAAGCGTACCGATACCACGAGGCACAATCGTTACTTTTACCAAAGGCATAGCGTCAGCTAAGAACCAACCACAGATTGCGTGACCTGCTTCATGGTAAGCAATAACTTTACGCTCTTCTGGCGAAATCACTTTATTGCGTTTTTCGAGACCCCCAATTTCTTTATCAAGGGCATAATTGAAGTCGTCCATATCCACCGCTTGTTTGTCACGACGCGCAGCGATAAGCGCCGCTTCGTTACAGATATTGGCGATGTCAGCACCTGCAAAACCTGGCGTCATTTCGGCCAATTCGGCTGCATTGACGTGTTCGGCCAACTTTATGCTGCGCAAATGCACAGCAAATATTTGTTCGCGACCTTTAAGGTCAGGTAATCCGATACCGATTTGGCGATCGAAACGACCTGGACGCATCAAAGCGCTATCGAGTACATCCGAACGGTTGGTAGCTGCCATCAAGATTACACCTTTATCAGTGCTGAATCCGTCCATTTCTACCAAAAGTTGATTGAGTGTATTTTCACGTTCGTCATTTCCGCCTTGCATTCCACCACGACCACGTGCGCGACCGATGGCATCTATCTCATCTATGAAGATGATACAAGGTGCTTTTTCACGTGCTTGACGGAACAAATCTCTCACGCGTGATGCACCTACACCTACGAACATCTCTACGAAATCCGACCCTGAAAGTGAGAAAAACGGAACGCTTGCTTCTCCTGCAACGGCTTTTGCCAATAGGGTTTTTCCTGTACCAGGAGCGCCAACGAGCAACACACCTTTAGGGATTTTGCCACCCAATGACGTATATTTTGAAGGATTTTTTAAGAAATCAACGATTTCCATGACTTCTTCTTTCGCTTCGTCAAGACCCGCTACATCAGCAAATGTTACGTTTACCTTTGAGTTATTGTCGAACAAAGTTGCTTTCGAGCGACCGATATTGAACAATTGAGCGCCAGGTCCACCTGCTCCGCCGCCAACACGACGCATAATGAATATCCAAACAAAAATAATGAGTGCCATTGGCAACAACCAGCCTAAAATGGTAGCCAACATGTTACCTCTATCATCATCATATTTGGGTTCGATAGTTGCTTTTGATTGGCTTACAAGTTGCTTATTTATGTCCTCTATCTTACGTGTAAAAATTTCTAACGATCCGATATTGTCATATACATAATTGACAGCTGTACCGCCAAATGTATTTTTATTAGCATCTTTATACTTATCTTGATTGAGTTTATCGTCCTTGATATTGATTTCTACAAATTTTTTATTCACGATCATTAATGTTTTCACATCATCATCAAGCATCATTTGCTTGAAACGTTCCATAGAGATTGGTTCTGAAGAAGCTGTACCTGTTCTCCAAAAATTCATGCCAATCAGAAACACAGCGATAGCACCATAAATCCAATATGAATTTATTTTGAAACCGCCGCCATTATTATTGTTATCTTCCATATTATTTTTTGAACTATCTGTTTTTTGATAAATAAAACACTTTATTCCAGATTATAAAAATCCTTAAAGCAATCAAAATAATTACTTGTGATTTATAAACGGATTGTATGTTATAAAATTTCAATTTTAGAAATAACTTTTAAAGATTTTTAATTTTAAATTATTTCAAAAATATTTTTAAAATAAAAAATTAAGAAAGTTAAGGTCTTTAAAATACTAATTTTATGAAAAAATATTTTTAAAATAAATCTTCGTAAGTAGTAACGCTGGCATCGTTCCAAAGGTTCTCGAGTTCGTAGAAATCTCGCGTTTCTTTATAGAAAACATGGATGACTACATCAAAATAATCGACCAACACCCAAGTTGATTTGTCAGAACCTTCTACGTGATTCGGGATAAGACCCACCTCTTCTTTGATCCGTTTGCGGATGTTTTCGGCAATAGAGCGTACCTGTACATTCGATTCGCCTGTTGCGATAATGAAAAAATCTGCTGGGCGATCATGGATATGTCGCAAGTCTAATTTTACAATACTTTTACCTTTTATGTCCTGAATACAGTCCACCAAAAGGTCATTAAAATCATCAGTACTGATGTCGAGTATTGTTTCTGAATTAAATTTTATCGAATTCAAGTTATATTGTTTATTTTTGTTAAAATTTTTAAATAATAAACACTTCGGTAAGTGTTAAAAGCCTGTAAAGGTACGCAAAATAAATCAATTTGGACTCTATTAAGAACACTCTTTTCGTTGGAAAGTTCGTTTATCACTTCGATTCTTTGCCTTCTACCAATCTTTTCGCTCAAGATTTACTATCAAAAAGTAAACC
>JAYUJV010000313.1:0-2808 GCA_043764975.1 Saprospirales bacterium | reverse complement strand
TAAAAGATGACAATGCTGATTTTGCGCTCGTGGGCTTGCGTTATGCACGTGCGCTGAAGCAAAACGGCCAACACGAATTGGCAAATAAAGAATTTGTTTATTTTTTGAGCAGCTACAAAGGTCAGGATTTAGATGCCGTGACGCGCATCGTGCAAAACGAAATAAAAGGTTGCGAAATGGTAAAATCGCTCAATGCCGATACCAAAAAAAATGCACTTCGCTTGTATCGCATGAGCGACAAAGTGAACACACCCGAACCCGATTTTGCACCCGTACCCTATTCCGATGATATTCTGTATTTCACGTCCACAGTAAGTGGCAAAGCGACGATTTATCGCTCACAAAAACAGGCTGGCACTTGGACAAAGGCTACGATTCCATCTGGATTTCCGAAAGTAGATGCCAATTTTGCCAATGGCGCGTTCAGTCCCGATGGCAAGCGTTTTTACTTCACGGAATGTGAGCCAGCCGATGAAGGGCTGCGCTCTCGTTGCGAAATATACGTCATTATCCGCAAAAATTCGACTTGGTCGGAGCCGCAACGGCTGCGCGATTACATCAATATGTCGGGCGCAAGCACGACGCATCCTTACGTGACGCACGTTGGCGAGCGCGAATTGTTGTACTTTTCGTCGAATCGCGCTGGTGGATATGGTGGTATGGATATTTGGGCAGCAAGCCGCGACCTCAAAGACGAAGGTGTCGATTTTGATTTGCCCTACAATTTAGGCGCAAACGTAAACTCGTCAGGCGATGAAATTACGCCGTTTTTGGACATCAGTAAAGATCTTATTTATTTTAGTTCAAACGGTCAGCCTGGCGTTGGCGGTTTGGATATTTTTAAGAGTAAAGGCAGCGACAAATATTGGTCGAAAGCCGAAAATGCTGGTTTGCCAACCAATAGCAATGCCGACGATTATTATTATGTGGTCAATAAATCAAAAACTGGCGGTTTTTTTGTTTCCAATCGGATGTTTGGAAAAGAAAAAATAACAACCACTGATGAAGATATATTTGAATTTTCGTATCCAGCCAAAACCTTGTCTATCAATGGTGCAGTGTTCGATAAAAAAAATGCAGCACTCACCAATGCTCGTTTGACGTTGTACGAAATCGTGGCGAACGGTCAAAAACGCGTTTTGACAAGCAAAATATTTGCCGATGGCACGTTTGGATTTGTATTGTTGCCTGATAAAAACTTACGCCTCGAAGTAGAACGCGAAGGCTATCGCAGCGACAATTTTGAGTTCGATACCAATCGAAAAGACAGCCTAAATGTGCTCGACAAAAACTTTTATCTCGAAACAGATAAAAATACAAAAACCTCTACATCAACGACTTATATAGAAGATGCACCAGTTGTTGCGCCAAAAACGACGACTGCAACTACACCAGTTCCAAAGCCAAATACTACGGTCGTCAATACGCCCAAACCTCAAACGACGACAACTGTAACAACTCCAAAACCAACCACGACCATACCGATTAAAACTGAAATAAAGCCTGAAATAAAGCCAGAAATAAAACCAGAAGTAAAAACGGAGATAAAAACTGAATCGCCTCCGAACACAAACGTTCCGAAGCCAGAACCGACAACCAGTGGAAACGTGACAAGATCCATGTTCGGAAAAGATGCATCGAGCGAAGAACTCAGCACTTCTGCACCGCTTGTGAAAGGTGTGGTGTATAAAATACAATTATTGGCAGGTACAAATATTGACTTTGCTCAACCGAAATACCAAGTGGTCAAAAACTTTGGTCGTTTAGATACTGAAACCATCGTTTCGAAACGAATTACACGCGTGTTGTTGAGTGATTTTTATCAATACGAAGATGCCAAACAACAATTGACGAAAGTAAGAAGCTCTGCAAAAGAATTTTCTGGCGCATACATCGTCAAGTACGAAGATGGTGTGCGTGTTGGGATGGCGGTGAAATAAAATTAAGGAAATTAAAAAAATTAAATAAAATTAAAAAAATATAATACACTGATAATTAGTACTTTATAAACAATTAAACCTAAACAAGAATACCAACTATGAAGTTATCATAGTTGGTATTCCTTTAATTATTTTAATTGCCTTAATTACTTTAATTCAAAAAAACATAGTTGGTATTCCTTTAATTATTTTAATTGCCTTAATTATTTTAATTCAAACAAAGTTGGTATTCCTTTCATTATCTTAATTCCCTTAATTATTTTAATTCAAACAAACTACCACCAACGTAGCAATTTCAAATCAAGCGTAAGGCCTTGTTGAAAATTAATTTTTACTTCGTCGTAACTTGGCGGACGCATATATACTTTATAATTATTGGAGAAAGCATAAGGTTCGTTTGGGATTCCGATGGCTGTTTTGTCAAGACTTTTATTGTCGTTTATGTCGTGGTAAACCGCGACAGCATATTCGCCGTAAGGCAAATCATTGAAGGTAACGCTCACATTACTACGCGAGCTGATGCCGACACTGCGAGCAATGATATAGTTTTTGGTCAAAAAATTATCACGATTATACAGACCGACACGCACACGACCCGATGGCGTATCAATATTGGAGAGATTCACGATCAGTACACCCATGTTTTTTACAGGCGAGTTCTGCGACTTAAACGCCGTGCAAAGTACAATAAAAAACACAACTACAATAACTTGAATATTTCGATAAACGCTCATATTGAATAAGAATTTTGATTTTTGTTTGTTCGGTTTCGGTTTCCACAACACCTTTATAAAATAGAACACAAAGTTAGGTTTTTAACAACTAAATTACAAGACTTTAGTCTAATAGTTTAGTAATAATAAAAAAC
>JAYUJV010000312.1:0-7599 GCA_043764975.1 Saprospirales bacterium | reverse complement strand
TTTTCATATTTTACGGCATCTGATTCGCCCCAAATATCTTTACCAATATTACAAGCCACCACCAGTTCTTGATATATTTTATTGCCTTGATCCATGCGACGCTCTACCGCGATGTCGCGATCATGTACTTTGTCTTGTTGGATATTGAGCGCATTTTCAAACTCCTGGCAAGTATCTTGCACTTTCGAGATGATGTTTTCATTCATACCTACCTCTGCAAAAAAATCGAGTTGTTGGCGCGCTACACGCACAACCCTACGACCACAAAAAAGCAATTGTGGATCGGACATGTCGCCAATTTTTGCTGTTCCAAATTTTCGATAACGACCAGTTCGGTTGTTGAATTTCATTTCTACACGTGTCATCAAACTACGAATAGCATTTTTGAGTTTATCGGTGGCTACAGATTTTTTCTCCGTCGTAATCATCTGATCACCAACGAGTTCGTCGTCTTCGGGCAATTGCTGAAATTTGTCACATTGTGCTTTGAAATTTCCTAAACGTGTTTTATCAAAGCCATATTTTGAAAAAATTTCAATGTCGCGCAACACAAATTTTATTTTTTCTAAACACAACACATATAAATCTGCATCAGGAATGTTGTATTGTCTATGTCCAAGTTGTTTTTTCATGTCGTATTAAATTTTTTACAAATATACAATCATTATTTGTATATTTCTATTACTCATATAGAATTTTCTTTTTAATGTATAAATAAAAAACCTCCCTAACCCTCCAAAGGAGGGAACTGCAATTTTAGAGGCCAGTATATTCTAAAATAGTTGTATTTTGCGAAAATTTTAGAATTTAAAAATTAACAAAATAAGAAGATGATAAGAAATGCCACAATATCGGATTTCGATTTTATATATCGACTATATATGAGTCCAGAAACCAATCCATACCTATTATATGAGTGGATGTCTGAATCTGATTTTAGACCAATATTTAGAGAATTGATTGAAAAGAAAATCGTGTATATATATGGTGTCGAAAATCAATCGAACGTTGGAATGTTCAAACTTGGACCTTTTATGCATCGAACATCACACATCGTTTATCTCGGTGGAGTAGCGGTCGATCCAAATTGTATTGGAAAAGGATTCGGGCAATTGATGCTAAAAGATTGTATTGCTTTTGCAATTGAACTCGGTTACAAGCGCATAGAGTTGAGCACCGCTACACATAACTTACGCGCCATAGCGATATACGAAAAACTGGGTTTTGTAAAAGAAGGTGTTATGCGAGATTATACCTATTTGAAAAGTGAAAATAGATATATTGATGAGGTGTTGATGAGTTATATCCTCCCTGATACGGCCCACCCCAACCCTCCCAAAGGGAGGGAGAAAGAAGCGTAGATAGCCACTTCTTGGTACTTCCCTCCTTTGGAGGGACTGAGGGAGGTTATTGACAAAAAAAATCCGTCGGGAACCAACCGAACGGATTTTTAATTTTAAAACCATGTAATCTTTATTATCAAAAGCAAATAAAATAAAACCTCAAATTAATCAAGAAATTTGCCACTTCTTGGTACTTCCCTCCTTTGGAGGGACTGAGCGAGGCTTCTTTTACTGCTTCGTAAATTTCTTAGTTACAACACCATCTTTAGTGATGGCTTGAATCATGTAAACACCAACTGGATATTGAGATACATCTAATACATCGTGGTTGCCGTTTATAGCACCGCTAAAATGTACTTGCTGACCATTTACATTATAGACACAATATTCGTCCATGGTGTTTCCACCATTCATGTGTACATTTACTTTGTCGATAGCTGGTACAGGGTAAAGACGTAAACTATTTTCTGTAAGTTTAACTTTAGTTTGTTTTACTTGTATGGGTATTTCTAAATCATCAGACGGTAAACTGTATTGAGTACCTATTGCATCAATCATTTTTGCACCATTCACTTTAAATTTAGCTACATAAATTCCACTTTCGTTAGCAAATCCTTCAACATCACCATCAATTACGATTGATAATATTGCAACTTTACCTTTTCCGCTTGCTGTCGTTCCGCCTGTGCGTGTATAACCTAAATCTAAACGGCCATCGTAAGGGATTTTTGACATACGCAACGTTGGAGAGTTATAAGTCAACCAAGATTGTGAATCGTAATTTACTTGCAATGAACCTGGGTGAACGATTGAAGTGTTGTAATCCATACTAAACGTAAAGCCACTCATATCTGTAACAGGTGTAGCTGCTTTACCAAGATTTACTTCTATTTCAACTACATCACCAATTTGTGGATTTGGTGTCAAAACTTTGAACCAAATTGGAAACTGCTTTAAGTTAATGCTTTTTTCAGCAACGATATTATGTGTCATACCATAGTGCATACTCAACGCAATCGTATCAGAATCAGTGATGTTACCATCACCGTTCGTATCCATGTATTTTAAGTTTGGAGCGGCCAATGGTATAAAAGGATTGAACCAATTTTGTGATTCTTGACCGAACCAATTCATGGAAGCATTTTGACGTGGTGCGCCATTTTCGCCCATACAATATCCAATCATTAATAAATCTGACATATCTACGATGCCGTCGTTGTTTGCATCGCCTGACCAAACACAATCACCAACGCAATAGCTTGGTAATGAAGGTGTTATGTTTTCTACTTTTACTTTTATTTTTACAGCTTTACACTCATTGTTGATACAGTAGTTAAGCTCAAATTCATCATCGCCTAAAAAGTTATTAGTTGGTGTATAAACTACTAAACTTTGACCATTTACGGTTGTATTACCTAAATTTACACTTGTTGCGCCTGAATATGCAACCACGTTACCGTGTGAAGCAGGATCGTTAACCGTAAAAGTAAAACCAGATAATGGAATAGAATAGTTTAATACTAAAGGTGTATTTTTAGGTGTACTCAATTCAAAAAGTGGTTTGCCAGGATTTTGATTGTTAACATCTATATATGCTGTTGCATCTTCATTTATAACTGGATTGGTTACGATACCATTGATGGTAAGGTTGTAAACAAATTTAGCGACACCTTTAAAATTTGCATTTGGTGTAAACGTAAATTGACCATTTGTATTCAAAACAAGTGTGCCGTGATTTGAAGAAGGTGGCGTTACCAAAGTAGCAAAAGCATTGTTTGCATTGTCATTTGTCAATACATTACCTGAAAGTGCTTTGTTTTTTGGCGTATAGTAATAATCATCTTTTGCGTAAGCAGATATAGTTGCTTTATTTAAAACAGTAATATTGAAATTAACATTACTTCCTGTTTTAGAAAACGTAACAACATCATTCCCAACAAAATTATTGTTTGGTGTATATCTCCAAACATTGTTGGCAATAAAAGATAGTGTTCCGTTAGTAGCAGATTGATTGACTGTGTAAGCACCATTTGATAAAATCAATACAGTGCTAAGATTTTTAGAAGTCGTAACATTGTTTGAAATTGTACTTGGTGTGATGGCATCGCGAACTGCGATGGTAACTGCACCAGTTGTACAAGTTCCTGCATCGTCACAAACAGCGTAATTAATATATGCCAAACCACTAAAATTAGTATTTGGTGTAAATGTTAATTTATCATTGGCGATAAAAGCAGTTCCGTTGTTGGAAAGTGTAATGCCTGACAAATTTAATAGACCTCCGCCAATTGTTTGGTCGTTAGCCAACACATCTACCACAACAGATTGGTTGTAGGCTGTATGTGCATAGTCAGCACTTGCTTTTATGATTGATTGTGCAATTTTAACCTCGTAAGCACGTGATGAAAAAATCATCATGTTTATGCCACTTGGTGTAGTTGTCGGATACTGATATTTTAAAATAAAAGTATCTTTGCCGATAAAATTGCTAGAAGGTGAATAAGAAATGACGTTACTACTCGTAGTAAAGTTTACGCTGCCATGAGCTGGCAGACGAGAAACACTAATCCCTAAAGCACCTGGTTCGAGCGCATCAGAAGATGTTGTGTTCACGATTTGTTCTATACTTTTAAAGTTTATACCTTGCGCTCGGGAAAGCTGAGGACTCAAAAAAAGCATGAAAAACAAAGCGTACATCGATGATTGTACAAATAATTTCATGGTTCGAATATTTATTACATGGTTTACACCGCAATTTGCAAACATTTTTGGAGATTTGCAAATATTTTGAAGAAAAAATTGAAAAAAAGGAGAAATTTGTTGGAAAGTCTTCATAATAATAAGTGTTTGATTCTTCAATACTTTTCGTATATTTGTTCAGGTATTCGAAAAGTTGGATTAATGTGTTTAATATATTTTTTTTGTTAATATTTAAGTAACAAATAATGTGCCAGTTTTATATTATAAATAAATAAAAATACAATATATCCTCCCCTAACCCCTCCAAAGGAGGAGAATCCATTTGGAGGCAAAAAAAAGTTTGCTTTTTTTTAGAACTTCCCTCCTTTGGAGGGACTGAGGGAGGTATTTTGAGGGAGGTGTTTACTACAATGACTAAATTAACAACCATATTACAACATTTCTCAAAAATTGAGTTGAACCGATTAGAGAAATATTTGCGCTCGCCGTACTTTAACAGCAGCGAATTGCTCGTGCATTTGTTTGAAATTTGGCGAAAGCAATTGGATAGCACAAAAGAGTGGACGAAAGAAAAAATGTGGCAATCACTTTGCCCGAACGAACTGTATGACGACCTAAAGTTTCGGAAATACAATTCTCAATTACTGAAACTCATAGAAGGTTATTTGGCGCAAGAGGAATATAATGCAGACCCTTTGTTCGAGGCCAGTTTTTTGATGCAAGCCGTAAATCGAAAACAGTTGGATAAATTAATAAAAACCTCATTGCGTAATGCTGATTTGCAGAGTGCAAAAAGACCCTATAAGCCAGCAGAATATTATTTGCATCAATATCAGATACAAAGGAATGCTTATGATCTGAAAGATTTTGAGGAAAAAAGAACCGAAAGAACCAATATTGACGAAATTATAAACAACCTCGATCGTTTTTATTTGGCAGAAAAACTGCGCTATTATTGCACCTTAATTTCTCAACAATTATTGGTAACCATTGATTACGAATTACTATTTATTGATGAAATTATAGAACATATTGGCAAACACCAATACGATGATTTTCCGCCAATTTCGATGTATTATCAGATTTATTTGATGCAAAAAGAAAGTGAAAATATTTCACATTTTTTTGTTTTCAAGGAATTGATAAAAAAACACGCGCTCAATTTTCCGCCCAAAGAAGCCAACGAGATTTATCGGCACGCACTCAATTATTGCTTGAGGCGCGTTAATGCAAAAGATTTTCAATTCGTTGAAGAATATTATAATGTGTATGTAGAATTTATTGAAACAAAATTGATTTTTGAAGGCGCGGGTTTGACCAACGGACATTTTAAAAACATTGTGACGATTAGTTTGCGTTTGAAAAAATACGATTGGACGGAGCAGTTCATCAATGATTATCAACAGTTTTTGGACGAAGAAGGCAGAGAAAATTTGGTAAAATTTTATTTAGCGCAATTAAATTTTTATAAAAAGAATTATAATAAAGTTATCGAACTCTTGCGCGAATATGAATATAGTGATATTACGTATAGTTTAAATTCTAAAACTATTTTGATTGCAACTTATTATGAACAAGACGAATTTGAAACTTTAGATTTTTTGTTGGAGAGTTTTAGGGTTTTCATCAACAGACATAAGCAATTGCCAACTGGCAAAAAAGACAATTATTTGAATTACGTAAAATTCGTGAAAAAACTAATGAACACGTATTCGAATGATAAAGATGCGATAAAAAAACTGAGAGAAGAATTTAATGAAACAAAAGGTGTTGTCAGCGCCAATTGGTTGAATGAAAAAATAATGGAGTTTGAGAAATAGGATTTAAAAGTACTAAGTACTGAGTACGAAGTACGATGAAAAAGTACTATGTAGAAAGTACAATTAAAAGAAGTTCTAAGTACTGAGTACAAAGTACGCTAAAATAAAGATAATAAAAAAAGTATTTTTTATTAAAAACGCCTTGGTTTCTGAGGCGTTTTTTTATATAATTATATAAAACAAAAAATATTATTAATTTTTAATTAAAATAATTTGTTTTATAAATAAAATGTTTTAATTTTGTGGCATCAATTTATTTTATTCACTTCGCAAACGGATTTCGGCCATCTTAGTCTTGCGATTCTTAAATACTTACGCCATGATTTATAATCAAATTCCACAATCCAAAAAAAATGAGGCTTTACATCCTTTTGTATCAGACAAAAATTTTAAAGTATTGGTAATTAGCTGTTTAGCTTATATTATCTTTTCGCCAACTGTTCGTTTGGGTGCATTTGCAGCCATCAGTGACGAAGCAAAACCGACGGAAAAAGTTGCACATTTTTCAGTAGTAGAAACTGAAGATTCAAAGGAAATGCCATTGAATGTGAAAAGTGTTTCTATGAAAACAAGCGAAAAACAAAAAGTAGTAATTCCGAAACAAAAATTTGGAAATCTAACTTTTGTTTTAAATGCTGATTTTGCAAAGCGAAACCAAATTTCTAAAAAAATAGTGCAAGAGAAACTTGAAAACTGCAAGCAATACATCCAAAAAAATGCTATTTTGGCGCAAGCCGAAATGAAAGCATCAGGTGTTCCAGCTAGTATCACACTCGCGCAGGCCTTGCTCGAAAGTGATGCTGGCGAAAGCGGTTTGGCACGCGCCACCAACAACCAATTTGGCATCAAATGTTTTAGTCACAAGTGCAAAAAAGGGCATTGTCAAAACTTTACGGACGATAGCCACAAAGACTTTTTTCTGAAACACAAAACAGTAGGCGACAGCTACAAAATGCACTCACAGTTTTTGAAACAACCTCGATACAGCCATTTGTTCAAATTAGCCAATACAGATTGCACAGCTTGGGCAAATGGACTCGTAAAATTGGGTTACGCGACCGATAAGCAATACAGTCAAAAATTATTAAAAATAATTGATGCGTTTGGTTTGTGTCGGTTTGATAATGCTAATGTACACAGTCCTAAATAAGGTGGCAAATGTCCCCAACCCAAAGGGTGACATGGGTGTAGATAATAAAAAAAAACGTCTTGATTTTTGTCAAGACGTTTTTTTTGATTTTATCATTTTTGATTTAGAAGTTTTTATTTTCTAAAGTTGGATTTCTTTAGAAATAGTATTGTTAGAAGTAACTATCGCAAAAAGGCCAAAAATGACTGATGTGAAAGCTAAATCGCCTATAAAAGTGTATTTCAAAAATGGTAAACCTGCAGCATAGCAAGTCATCAAGCCAGAAAAATCTTTTGTATAGATTGGTAATTCGATGAATGCAGAAAAATTTGAAATCAAAAAGAAAACCAATGAACCTGCTAAACTTGAAAACAATACATTTGGTACAGTTACGCTTTTTAAGCCCAATCTACCAACTGCCCAAACGGCAACAAAACCTAACATGACCCAAAGTGAAGTAAACCAAATAAAACCTGTTTGAGGATAAAATTCTCTTAAAATGGTATTATTCAACACTAAATCAGACAAAAACAAAGCCAATAATGGAATGATTAAACCGAAAGATGAACGGTTGAAATAGGCTGCGCCAAACAAGGCCATACCTGCA
>JAYUJV010000311.1:0-7607 GCA_043764975.1 Saprospirales bacterium | reverse complement strand
TATCGAGGTGCTCGATGACTTCGTCCCAGATGCTGTCATCCATGCAAAAACCATGCAATAGCACGATTGGTAATTGTGTCGTTTTGGTCATATTCTATTTTATGTTTACCGCAATATTTATTGCTTTTTACAAAAATAGTATTTTTTGATTGAATATTTTTAAATCGAAGACTTTTTTATTTTGGTTCTTTTTAATTTTCTGTGGATATACATATTGTAGTAATTTTTTAGCATTTTTAAAAAGTATTAAGTATTTGAGTATCAAGTATTCAAGTTGAGATAATAAGTTAATAATCAATATTTTAGGTAATGTAAAAACTACAATACTTAATACTTTTATACTGAAAACCATTGAACATTGGCATATATAATAGACCTTTTGAATTTACCTCACAAAATTTTAAAGAACCTTATTTTTATAACAAAAAAAGACCTACTCGCAAAGTGCGAATAGGTCTTCATATTAATTCGGGAAAGTAAAGACAATATTATTGTTTTCCTTTGGTGTCTTTTTGGCTCGATGCTACGTTTTGCTTGCGCTCAACCTCGTCCATTACTTTTTGTATCACGAGTGATTCTTCTTCTTTATCCATCATGAACACTACGCGGTAGATGTTCGGTTTGTAATCTGCCATGCTGATAATCACGTCGTTGAGGCCGTTTACAACTGGTTGCACGCCTGCGAAAAATACTTCGCCTTGTAGCGAGCGTACTTCATATGCCAAGTTGCCTTCTTTGAACGCATCCAAAGTGACGTTAAATTCCTTGCTTGTGGTTGCAGACGACATACGTGCCACCATGAAGTTATTTGGATATTTTTTGCGTACCGTCAATACATCAGAGTAACTGAATGCACCGTCGGTATCAATTAATTTTAGGCGATAAAATATTTTTTCGGAAGCCGCCATGACGTCCAAAAAGTTATAGTCTTTTTGCTTACGCGATAGTCCAATTGCTTGTACCGAACCGATATTGGTAAAATCAACACCATTGTCCGATTTTTCGAGCATAAACATTGCGCTATTTTCTTCCATGGCAGTTGCCCAAGTGAGCATGACACCAATCGGAAATTCCTGCCCAGCTATTGCTTTCTGATAAACACATTTAGCTTGCGCCACAATAGCCATCGAAGCTAAAAATACGAGAGATAAGATTGATTTACGCATGGTGATTGTTGTATTCAAAGTGTAATAAAATACTTGATTTGTTTTATGCTTCAAATATGCACGATTTAAAAAATGTTTTTGTACGTTACATTGCATTTTTTGTGACAAGCATATTTTTATTTTATTTAATTATTTTTTTAATATTTTAATCTTTTTAAATGATAAAATATTGATTTTTAATAATTTATAAATAATTGTTTTTTATTTTTATTTTAAATAATACTTAAAATGTTGATATGTAATTATTTTATAATATAAAAATAAATACGATTATTCTGTCATTAAAACCAAATGGTTTATCAAATTTCAATTAAAAAATTAGTTTCTGTAAAAAAAGTGCAAACACAATAGTTTCTAGTACATAGACTTACTATGTCTTCAAGACATAGTAAGTCTTGAACCAAGCTGTACTTTTTTACAGAAACAAATATTATATCTTTTTCACTAAAATCACTACTTCGTTAGTGTTCCCTCCTTTGGAGGGTTAGAGAGGTTAAATTCAAATATTATACCAACTAAAGATAAACCTTTAGCGAAAGCGATAAAAAATGAAACAAAGCATTATATTTACAGTCAAAATAAAAAATTGAAATCAATATTCTGAAAACTTATTTTTAAAATATTGATAATCAAAAAATTATAAAGTCTAAAAAAACTTAATGATAGGTGATTGCTTTGACAAAAGCTATTTATTTTGTTGCGGATACAAAACATAAAGACCAAAAAATATGAAAAGCCTACAAGAAAAAATATTAGATAGCATCATGGATCGCTACGTAAAAAAAGCTGATGGTGTGAATGCCCTCGCAGAGATACTTGGTGTAGGCATAGATCCTATTTATCGTCGTTTGCGCGGCGACACGTTGCTAACGGCTGATGAGGTTCAACTTTTGGTGCGCAAGTACAATATTTCGCTTGATGCCATGATTTATCAAGAGAAAGACGCCATTGTTTTTTCCTACAATTCATTTACGCAACCCGTCAAAACGTTTGAGGAGTACATCCAGCAATTTGTCGAAAATGCACGCCTGACGGCTAAATTACCGAATGTACACGTATATTATGCGGCGGCCGATTTTCCGATTTTTTACTATACTTTTTTCCCTGAGTTATTCATGTTTAAGCTCTTTACGTGGGGCAAAACGGTCTGGAATTTTGAATATTTACGCAATCTTCCTTTTTCGTTTGACATCGTCTCGCCGCACGCCATGGATATGATGAAAGAAGTAACCAATATCTACATTGGCCTTGAAATAACCGAACTTTGGAACCTCAATATAGTAGGCAATACGCTTGGTCAAATCGAGCATCACTTCAACAATGGCGATTTTAAGAATCCCGAAGATGCGCTTTTTTTGCTCCAGCGCCTTAGTGATTTAATGTTGCATATCAAAAAAATGGCAGCCGAAGGACAAAAATTGTCCTTGAGCGGTAACAAAACCCATGAAGCACCATTTCACTTGTACCACAACGAAATGGTCATCACTGACAATATAATTTTTATGACATCAAAAGCAGGAAAAGTATTGTTTTCGACGCTTTCGTACCCCAATTTTATTCGGAGTACAGACAAGCAAATTTGCGAACATCAGCACGAGTGGTTCAATATGATTATCAAAAAATCAACGCCAATTGACCTCGAACACGCCGAAGATCGCGAATGGTTTTTTAGCCGTGTGAACACAAAAATAGAAATGACTCGCAAACGCCTCGAATTAAGATTGTTGGAAATGAAAGGATAATTTTTAGGGAAATCGTGAGAATCGTGAGCCGTGAGAACGAAAACGTGAGAATCGTGAGCCGTGAAACGTGAGAACGAAACGGCAAAATCTCGATTAGCCCTCGTGTTTCTCACGATTCACGAAAAAAATTGCGTTTTAGCAATTTCTCTCACGACTCACGAAAATCGTGAGCCGTGAATCGTGAGAGCGAAACGGCAAACACTCGATTAGCCATAACGATTCTCACGACTCACGAAAAAAATTGCGTTTTAGCAATTTTTCTCACGACTCACGATTAGCAACTTTCGATTCTCGACGCTCGATTCTTAAAAAACAACTATGATTTTATATTTAATTCCTACGCCTTTGGGCGAAGACACGATGCAAACCATTCCAGAATATGTGATCGAAGTATTGCATGGTTTGGAGCATTTTATAGTAGAGCGAGCCAAAACGGCGCGACATTTTATAAAAGCAACGCAGCATCCAACGCCATTGCCGACGTTGGAGATGGTAGAGCTCAATGAACACGAGCAGCAAGATGCGAAGATTTTTTTTACAGAAATGATAAAACAAAATAAATCCGTAGGCTTGATGAGCGAAGCTGGTTGTCCTGGCGTGGCAGATCCTGGTGCGGCCATTGTCGCTATGGCGCATCAATTGGGCATAGAAGTTGTGCCATTGGTTGGGCCTTCATCTATTCTGTTGGCCATGATGGGTTCGGGTATGAATGGACAAAGTTTTTGTTTTCATGGTTATCTGAGTGCCAAACAGCCAGTTGCAGACCTCAAAAAATTGGAGTTGCTTTCGCAACGTGGACAACAAACCCAAATATTTATCGAAACGCCTTATCGGAATAAAAATATAGTGGATGCAGCGTTCAAAAATCTATTGCCGAGTACTCGATTTTGCATCGCCATGGATCTCACGATGCCAACACAATACATCAAAACATTGACCATCGCCGCTTGGAAACAAGCGCAATTGCCCGAACTACACAAACGCGCCGCCGTTTTTTTAATCTTGGTTTGAGGTTTAGGGGATTGGTTAAAATAGTTGAATTAGGGATTGGTTAAAATAGTTGAATTAGGGAATTGGGAAATCATGTTTTGAATGGAAATTTAAGATTTACTTTTATCTTAATTTGATGCGTTCAACGACGTTACAAAAACCTAAAATTGAATTAGCAAATATAAAAAATGAAAGAAGCATATATATATGATGCGGTGCGCACGCCACGCGGAAAAGGAAAAGCCTCTGGCGCACTTTACGAAGTACGACCGATACAATTATTGGCGACATTGCTAAAAGCATTGGAGCGCAGAACGAATTTAGATACAACCCAAGTCGAAGATTTGCTGATAGGTTGCGTGACACCCATGGACGACCAAGGCGCGAACATCGCCAAAGCCGCTTTGTTGTATGCTGGTTGGTCAGATATGGTGCCAGGTATGCAACTCAATCGTTTTTGTACGTCTGGTCTCGAAGCAGTGAATTTGGCGGCGACCAAAATCCGTTCGGGTTGGGAGGAGTTGCTTGTGGCTGGCGGTGTGGAAAGCATGAGCCGCGTGCCGATGATTAGCGACGCTGGCCCATTGATGTTCGACCCAGATGTAATCAATAACGTTGGTTATTTACCGATGGGCGTTGCAGCTGATTTGATTGCGACCTTGCACCAGTTTTCAAGGCTCGATGTAGATACTTATGCCGTACAATCGCAGCAACGTGCCTTGTATGCGCAACAAAATGGCTATTTTGAGCAATCTATACAACCTATATATGACCTCAATGGACTACTGATACTCGATAAAGATGAGTGTATATATCCCGAAACTACTTTAGAAACGCTTTCAGTTTTGCCAGTTTCCTTTTCGGATCATGGCTCGCAAGGTTTTGATAGCATTGCCTTAAAAAAATATGCCAATATAGAACACGTGCAACACGTGCATACGGCTGGCAATTCGGCTCGTTTTTCGGACGGTGCGGCATTGGTTTTATTGGGTTCAAAAGAAAAAGGCGAAGCCTTGGGCTTGAAACCGCGCGCCAGAATCATGTCCGAAGGAACAGCCAGCGGCGATCCGACAAAGATGTTGCATGGTTCGATTCCAGCGGCTCAGAAAGCCTTGTTGCGTGCCGAACTTACACCTGCCGACATAGATCTTTGGGAAGTAAATGAGGCATTTGCTGCCACAGCTATGTATTTTCAACAACATTTCGAAATTGCTGACGACCGCTTCAATGTCAATGGCGGTAGCATCGCGCTTGGTCATCCGTTGGGTGCAACTGGTGCCATGTTGCTCAATACTTTACTCGATGAGCTGGAGCGTCGCGGCTTGCGTCGTGGCTTAGTGGCTGTGCCAGCTGGTGCAGGTATGGGGGTGGCTACAATTATTGAGTTGATGTAGGTTTGGAAGATTTATTTTAGCATTTTTATATCAATCAAATTATCATTGATATAGGTTTTTCTGAAATACCATGCTTCGCTGTTGTTTAAATCTTTGAATATATGTTGTGAATGATTTAAACTCATTATTGTAGCTTTAAAAGTATCTTTTCCAGTTTGGTCTTCATTATTTCTTATTTTCAAAAAATCGAGATTACCGTCTTTGTTAAAATCACCTATACAGTTTATTGACCCATATCTTGACCATAATGGATAATAATAAATTGATTGTTTACCTACTTCAAAAAGATGTATCAAAATAAAGGAAGTTCTTGAACCTTTATTAATACATTCGAGTGCATAATATTGATGTCTTTTGAATCTAAATTGGTAAACTTTATAAGCCGTTAAGTCTAAATCACAAGCAAGTTCTGTTTCAAAAAAATCTTTGAGTGGAAATGTTTTATTTTTAATTACAAATTTTCCACAATTTCCATCATCAATATATTCTAATGGAAATTTTGGATTAGATAATTTTGAATAATAAATATTTGAACGTTGGTTTGTTATAAATTTATTTTTTAAAGTTTTAATTTTTAAATGCCCATTCGGAATTATTTTTTTAGCCACAAAGTCATATTGAGCATTGGCTTCAAAAGCAATATTTATCATTAAAAAAGAAAATAGCAGGATTTTTTTCATTGTTTTTATATGCGTCAATTGGTTTAGGTTTTAAAAATATTGCTTTTCAAAAAATGTCATTTAATCTTGTCACAAATTTGTTTTTTACGTGAGTTTTTGTGCTTGTAATTAACTTCTACAAATATAGATAAAATTTAGCATTTTTCGGATTTTAATTTTATCTTTACAAATCAAAACATTAACAATCAAAACGGTTAAAGATGAATTATTTATCGCCCTTTCAATTCGTATCTTACGACAATCGCCATGTTATTTACAAAGAAGAACTTGCTATTGCTCGCCTAAAACTGGTGTCAGACATCAACACTTCGGCAACTGGTAGCGTTGAATACAACGGAAACCAATATACAAAAGCAGACATCAATACGCTTTTTGATGGTTTTGACAACATGACCACCAAGCCATATCATGAAGCCATCCATGACGACCGGGCTTTGTCAGCGTTTTTGAGCAAATCATATTTGGAAGCCAATACGGTTTTCGGAAACAATGAATTGTATAAAGAATCGGGTTTTGTAGATTACATAAGTCTTTATTATTCAAGTGCTTATGTGTCTTGTTTTAAGCAAAATTTTGAAAAACAAGATTCAGATGTTCTCAAAAACTTAATGTGGATTCAGCCGACCATGCAAACGGACGAAGATGCGGCAACTACGAAAACACAAGTAGAAGCAATACTCGCCAAGCAAAAAGAAAAATTAGAAACATTTTGTAATGCCTTAGAATCCACGAATACATATTCGGATTCAGATATTTTGGCATATCATCACCCAAAGTTGATGCAATGCTACAACGCACTCACCGACGACTACGTTGGCTCGCGCGATGAGTACGCACATAGCTTATACACGCTCGCTAATTTACGTTGGAATCAAGATCGAAAATACAGCGCCAATACAATCATGGAAGATGCCGCTTCGCTGAAAACCTCGCCCGAAGTCACCCAAATGATTGCCGAAAAAAGAACTGTTTTTCAACAATTTAAACAAACCCAAGACGAAGCAAGTGCGCCTGATTACAATAACACTGAAAGTGGCGGTGGAACTAGTTTGTGGCAATATTTTTTATATGCTGTTGTCATCATTCGTCTATTGCTCACGCTATCGAAATGCGCAAACAATAACAACTCTTATGGTAGTAGAAATTATACGCCGCCAAACTATTCGAGTAGTGAATATTCTTCAACTTATGGTTCAAGAGAAGGTATGGTTGTTGCTCCCGATGATTTTGGCGAAAAAAAGAGTATCTCTACGATGTCGAAAAGTGAAGCTGCCGAATTTGCTAAAATGATGAAAACACCCAAAGCTAGCATAGTTATGGACGAAAGTGTCAACATTTTTCTGCAAAGTAAACTGGATTACCTCAATACTTCGGATACTTACACAAAAGCTGAATGTGAAGCTCGATCTAAATATTGTAAAAAAATATCTGGGCAATGTGCTAGTTTTCAAAAAAAATACGGCAAAAATGACGACATAAAAGAAGTGGATGATTATTTTAAAAAAGAAATAGAGCAATTATCGTATGCTTTAATAATAAGGAACGAGGAATAAATAAAAGCGTATTATAAAATATGTAACTTTGCGGATAAACGAATAAAGATGTTAGAAAAATATACGATTTCAGTTGAGCGTC
>JAYUJV010000310.1:0-2822 GCA_043764975.1 Saprospirales bacterium | reverse complement strand
ATCGCCTACGTTTGTCATCGCCATTACTGGTGCGGCGTTGTGGTATTTTACAAAAGCAAAACCTTCTACATTTGACACCATACTTATTGTATCTGCATTTGTATGCACATCGCTTTCGCCTACGGATTTATTTCCACGCAGTTTGCGCGAAAGCCTCGTTATTCCGTTTGTACTCAAAGCAGTGCCTTGTATCTGGATTTGGATAAAAATTGGTGTTGAAATCCTTTTTTTGAAAAATAATGACTCGGAAATTGAAACTTCGGATTTGGGTTGAATAAGTAAAATTACTGGTATTAAGTATTTTAGTATTAAGTATTGCAGTTTTTACAATACCTAAAAGGCTTAATATTAGCTTGTCATCTCGACTTGAATACTTTATACTTACATACTTAATACTTTCGAGTAATGTCAAAGATTTAATACAAATTGCACTACACGTAAAAAAATAAAAGAACCAAGTTCTTTTTCAATCGCAATTTGATTCAGTTGTTACAAATAAACAATTATCTTTGCAGCCTATTTTGAAAAAAACTTTTTAGAGATAACAATGGATACTAATTTTTATAAACTAACCGTAAACGGCATTACGCAAGAAACGAACGATACGGTTTCTATCAGCTTAGAAGTTCCAGCTGAGTTGAAAGCAACATTTGCATACAAACAAGGTCAATATTTGACTTTGCGCTTCGATATTAAAGGAAATGAAGTGCGCCGCGCTTATTCTATGTCGAGCAGCCCACAAGAAGAGGACTTGACGGTTAGCGTAAAGCGCGTAAAAGGTGGCGTGGTATCGAACCACATCGCCGATCAATTGACCATCGGTTCGGAGATAGAAGTGATGCCGCCGCAAGGTCGTTTTTACACGCATCTGGAAGAAACGCAGCGCAAAACCTATTATCTTTTTGCAGCAGGTAGCGGCATTACGCCGTTGATGTCCATTCTGAAAACAGTTCTTGAAGCAGAACCTCAGAGCATCGTACACCTTATATATGGCAATCGTAGCGAGCAAGATATTATTTTTAAAGATCAATTGGCTGGATTGGCGAATCGCTATCAGCATCAATTATATGTGACGCACGTTTTGAGTCAGCCACGTCGCGAAAAAAGCGGCTTGTTTGGTATGTTCCAAAAAGGGACATTGAGCTGGCAAGGCGAAATCGGGCGTATCTCGAAGGCTTTTGTACTCAAATACATGGAAGAAAATCCAAGTAATACCAAAGAATCTTCGTATTTTGTTTGCGGCCCAGGCGGCATGATTGACGAAGTAGAAGCAACGTTGCTTTCGCAAAGTATCGAAAAAAAGCATATCCTAACCGAGCGCTTTACGAGTGCTGCGCCGAAGGCCGCGCCTTTGTCGGCAGGTGCAGCAATGCTAGTGGTTACGCTCAAAAAAGAAGTATTTGAGTTAGAAATACCTGCTAAAAAAACAATCTTGGAAGCCTTGATTGCCGATAAAAAGAATCCGCCGTACTCTTGTACTTCTGGTGCTTGTTCGTCTTGTATGGCCAAAGTCATTAGCGGCACTGTAACCATGGACGCTTGTTATGCGCTCGATGATGATGAGGTTGCAGCTGGTTATATCTTGACTTGTCAGGCGCGCCCAACGAGCTCAAGCGTAGAAATTATTTTTGAATAATTTGTATGTTGTAAAAACTTAGGTATTAGCGAGTGATTTGGATTTTTATGGCTTTTGCTAATGGCTCGTTTAAAATAGACAATAAGCAATAAGCAAAATTTAGATTTCAGCATGACTATAATGCTTGGGTTTTAAATTGCCTGTTGTTAATTGCTTATTGTAACGAAAAATTAGATCAGAAAAAGAGAATTTGTGATAAATTCTTCAAAACGGCTAAGTGTTTACGTTATTTTATAACAATTTCATACCATAATGCTTGTTTCAAACGTTCTGTTAAGGATTTTTTAATAAAAATAGGTCTTTTAAAAATTTATAATGAAAAAAATAATATTAGTTGTTGCCATATTGGTCAATACATTTGCTGCCATGGCGCAACAAGGCTGGGAAGTCGGCGGCTGGATGGGCGTTTCGCATTATTTCGGCGACTTGAACACCAGTTATAGACTCAATGCACCGCATTTTGCAACTGGCGTAGTCGGTCGTTATAACTTCAATGACCGTATTTGTGCCAAAGCATCAGCCAATTTTGGTGGCGTGAGTGGCAGCGATCAATCTTCTAAAAATGGGTACGAGCGCCAACGCAATCTGGATTTTCGCTCTACGATTTTCGATGGCTCAGTGCAAATGGAATTCAACTTTTTGCCTTACACACACGGCAGCCAAAACGAATATTTTACGCCTTATGCCTTAGCTGGTTTTTCGATATTCAAGTTTGATCCCAAAACCACGTATCAAGGCAAAACCGTTGCTTTGCGCCCATTGGGTACAGAAGGTCAGTTCTTGAATGCTGAATATTTCGGTACCGCAGGGGCATTTTTGTACGGCGGCGGATTCAAGGTGGACATCACAGACAAGTGGAGTGTAAACATCGAGGTTTCGATGCGCAACACTTTTACGGATTACCTCGATGATGTGAGTGGCGTATATCCGAATATGAAAGAACTCAAAAAAACACATGGTCAAATCGCCGTAGATCTTGCAGATCGTTCGATACCTGGTCTTGATGGTTTGAAACTCGGTCAGCGCGGCGTGCAACGCGGCAATAGCAGCGACAACGACAAATATATCATGCTCGGCGCAGGTTTAGTCTATTATTTTGGCGACTTGAAATGCCCTGAGTTTTTGAGATAAAGAATAAGTCAAGATAGTCAGTTATTCATTTTTGTCACTTAGTCTTTGTTAATCA
>JAYUJV010000309.1:0-7657 GCA_043764975.1 Saprospirales bacterium | reverse complement strand
GAAGTGCTTTTGGAATGACAAATTTCCAACATTTAAGATTGAGGGTTTTGGCTCTTTAATCTCTATTCCACTAAAATTGTCATACAACCTAATGTTTTTAACACGAATTTTAAAAACAATTTTTCAAATTTCACTAATCTTAGTTTAAAAATTAAATTTCACAAATTAATTGAAACTAAAGTTTCAATTTTCAAAGAAACCGCTTTAGGTCACAATTTCACATAATCGACGATAGCCAATGGCAAAAAAGGGGACACATCGCCTCCACCTTTTATGACCTCACGCACGATAGTAGAACTCACGTGTGAAAGCGATGGTTGAGAAATCAAAAAAATGGTTTCCACGCCTTCGCCAATGGTGTGATTGATTTGCGAAATAGTCTTTTCGTAATCAAAATCGGACGCATTTCGTAGGCCGCGCAAGATGTATTTCGCCTCTACTTTTATGCAAAAATGAGCCGTTAAGTTTTGAAAATGATCGACGACAACTTTAGGTTCATCGGCAAAAACTTTTTCAACCCAGCTTAATCTTTTTTCGAGCTCAAACAATGTTTTTTTCTGATTATTGACACCTATTGCAATAATTATTTTATCAAAAAAAGGTAACGCGCGACGCACCAAATCTTCATGTCCAGACGTAATGGGATCAAAAGATCCTGGAAAAACACAAATTTTCATTTAAAAAAGATTTTATTAAAAAACAAAATTTCATTTTATCAAAAATTACTTTGCAAAGATATTGATTAAGGTTGAAAATTGTCTTTTTTATTTGATTATTAATTTCAAATTTTATAAATTAAAATTATCATAAAAGTTTAGTAAATTTGCATTGAAAATACCAAATTCAACCTTATGATAAACCGTTTTAAAGCTATATTATTATCAATAAAATCAACTTTTTTATTAAAAATAAAAAAAAGACCGTACAGATTTGTTCTGTTTGTTATTTTATTGTTGGCTTATATATTTTGCTTGCCGAATCCGCTTTTCAAAAACCCAACTTGCATGATTTTGGAGGACAACAAAGGCAATTTGCTTGGCGCGCGCATCGCAGACGATGGGCAATGGCGTTTTCCGACCAATAAAAGTGTGAATGAAAAGTATCAAAAATGCTTAATTTCGTTTGAAGATAAGCGATTTTATTATCATTGGGGCATAGATCCATTCAGTTTTGGACGTGCTATTTATCAAAATATTCGCAGCAGACATATTGTTAGCGGCGGCTCTACCCTCACGATGCAAGTCGTCCGAATGGCTCGAAAAGGTCAATCGAGAACCTTTTTTGAAAAAATAAAAGAAGCGATTTTAGCGACTCGATTAGAGTTTTCGTATTCCAAAAAAAGCATCATAGCGCTCTATGCTTCCAACGCGCCATTTGGCGGAAATGTGGTCGGACTCGATGCGGCAAGTTGGCGATATTACGGCAAAAATCCGAATTTATTGAGTTGGGGCGAAGCCGCAACATTGGCTGTTTTGCCAAACAGTCCAGCTTTGATTCATCCAGGCAAAAATCAAGCAAAATTTTTAGAAAAACGCAATCGCTTGTTAGACAGGCTTTTAGCTGAAAAAACAATAGACCAAACGACTTGCGAATTGTCGAAACAAGAACCTTTGCCCGATAAGCCTCACGATTTGCCATCACTTGCACCACACCTACTCGACCGCGCTTATGTCGAAAATTTTAAAAATAAAAACAATGTACTTACGAAAATTCAAACTACGATTGATGCTGATTTACAACATCGAGTAATCGATATTTTGAAAAATAGACACCTATATTTGAGCGCAAACGGGATTCACAATATTTCGGCGATGGTCATTGATGTCGAAAAAAATGAGGTCGTTTCGTATGTCGGGAATGTAGTCGGTGCAGGCCTCGAACATGGCGAAATGGTCGATATTTTGAAAGCGCCTCGAAGCAGTGGCAGTATTTTGAAACCGATTTTATATACGCTCATGCTCAAAGATGGCATGATTTGTCCACGTTCACTGATTTCGGATATTCCGACCCAAATGGGCGGTTTTCGCCCTATCAATTACTACGAAACTTATGACGGCGTTGTGCCAGCAAAACGAGCTTTGGTGCGCTCGCTCAATGTACCTTTTATCAAAATGCTGAACGAATATGGTGTCGAAAAATTTAGATTTTGGCTTCAAAAACTAGGCTTTTCTACTATCAACCAATCGGCGACATATTATGGCTTGCCCTTGGTTTTGGGCGGTGCCGAAACCACCGTTTGGGACATCACGAGCAACTATGCGAGCTATGCTCGAACCGTAAATCACTACCAGCAAACAAGCGGAAAATACTTTGCCGACGATTTTGATAAACCAACTTATATTTTTAAAAACAAGGAAAAAAATAAGAAAAATACTGTAAAAGATGCGCCAATACTCAATGCAGCTTCCTGTTATTTGGCACTCGATGCTATGCAAAATGTAGAAAGACCGACTTCATCTGGTGCTTGGGAAGCGTTTCAATCCTCCAAAAAAGTGGCTTGGAAAACTGGTACAAGTTTTGGTTTTCGAGATGCTTGGGCGGTTGGTGTCACGCCCAAATATGCTGTAGGCGTTTGGGTTGGCAATGCAGATGGCGAAGGTCGTCCTGAGTTGGTGGGCGTTACGGCTGCTGCGCCAATTTTGTTCGATATTTTTAATCAACTCAACTCGCCCGAATGGTTCGATACGCCTTACGATGACATGATGCAATTGCCGATTTGTAAACAATCTGGTTACAGACCAAGCGAGGGTTGCGAATTAGATACCATTTGGACAACGAAAGAAGGTTTGAATATCAAAAAATGTCCTTTTCATCAGATTATTCACCTCGATGAAAAAAGTGAATACCAAGTGACAGATGCCAATCTTGACCCTTCGTTAATGAAAAATGTGACATGGTTTATGTTACCACCAATGGAAGAATTTTATTATAAAGCAAAAAATCCGAGTTACGTATCGCCGCCGCCGTTCAAAGTTGGTTCGGGCAATGAAGACCGATTAAATCCGATGCAATTGATATATCCTCGACAACAAGCGCAGTTGTATATTCCTGTGGATTTAGATGGTAAAAAAGGAAAAGCGATTTTTAAAGCGACGCATCGAGATCTAAATGCGACCGTTTATTGGAGTATAGATGGAGAAGTTTTGAGTAGTACAAAAACGTATCACAACATAGAAATTGCGCCAAACGTAGGCAAACACAAACTGACTTTGGTAGATGAAAAAGGGAATAGATTAGAGCAATTGTTTGAAGTAAAATCGAAATAAAAAAGCCCGGGGGGTCTGGGCAATCCTAGTAATATGTGTCGTTAATGCAAATATATATACTTTTTTTTAATTTAATAGTATTTTATATTATTTTAATAAAATAAATGTATAAAATATTATTATAATAACAACTATACATTATTAAATTTATAATTTAATTTTATTATTTTCATAAATTACTGTTAATCAATAATTTATATTTAATTTCAAAATGATTGAAAACGACTTAAAAAATAGATTTTTTTATATTTTTTGAGTTGCTATTTCATTTTTCAATATCAAGGCTTATCTTTGCAAAATGGAAGATATTAAAAAAGTCAAAGACTTATTATTTGGATTAGGAAAAGATATTGTAATCCTTTCGCACCGCAATCCTGACGGTGACGCCATTGGATCATCATTGGGTTTAATGCACTATCTCAAAACGCTTGGCCACTCGATTCATATCATTTTGCCCTCGGATTATCCGCCACCATTTGCTTGGATGCCGTTGATAGAAGACATCATTATTTTCGATAGCGAACCGACCGTTTCGACCAATATCATCAATAAAGCAGACATTGCATTTTGTTTAGATTTCAATGCTTTTGATAGAATAGATAAGGTTGGAGAGATACTTCGCAAACGAAATATACCGATGGTGATGATTGACCACCACCTCGATCCAGAGCCATTCTGTGACATTGTGTTTTCAGACACAACTGCTAGCTCAACTTGCGAGTTGGTTTATCGTTTTATTTGCGATTTGGGCGAAAAACGCAAAATTACACTCGACTGTTTAGACTGTCTTTATACTGGTATTTTGACCGATACTGGTTCATTCAAGTACGGCACTTCGCCTACCCTATTTCGTACCGTAGCCGATATGACCGAACAAGGTGTTGATGGTTTCAGAATCCAAGATTTAGTTTTTAACTCACTGAATGAGAAGCAGTTACGCTTAATCGGACATTGCTTAAACAATCGTTTGGAGTTTTTGCCAGAGTTCAAAGCGGCCATCATAACGCTCACAAAGCAAGATTATGCCGACTTTACAATCATACGCGGCGATACGGAAGGCATCGTGAATTATATACTCATGGTGCGCGACATTAAGATTGCGATTTTCGTGTCCGAACAACCCAATATCATCAAACTTTCGATGCGCTCGAAAGGCGATTTTTCGGTGCAAGATATTTGTAGAAAATACTTCAACGGCGGCGGCCACAAAAATGCTTCGGGCGGCTATATGCACGCTGCACTCTCGCACGTAACGAAGAAAATTAAAGATGTTTTGCCTGAGTATAAAGCGAAAATTGAGGCGAGTAGGTAGTTCCTCCCTAAATCCCTCCTGAAGGAGGGACTTGAAAACGTAGATAACAAAAAGAGGAATTGTGCTAGCACAATTCCTCTTTTTTTGTTTTTTTTGCTCCCTCCCTTTGGGAGGGTTGGGGTGGGATTTAGGGATTCTCCCTTATCAAATCATAAAATAACTTCCAATTGAAGCGCCAAGGATCGGTTTTTCGGTCCGGTGCAATCTGATAATGACCTTTTATGTATTTTATGCGATGACGACTTTTGATGTCTTTTGTCAAACGTGCCAAGGCTTCGTATTGATCGTTAGTTGGGCCTTCTTTTTCATTGTTAATCAACTCAATGCCAAGCGAACGTGTGTTGATGGCGTTGTAACCATCGGGCAACTTCCCGAATCCAGCGTGGTGTGCCACATTGTTTTCATCAACCAATTTATGGATATTACCAGCGCGGTCTATCACATAATGCGAAGCTACGCCTTCGCGACGATATTCGCCGAGTACGCAATACAAATCGAATGGATCGTTGCTGTGAATACAAAACGAAGAGTGAATCACGATGACATCAATCGGGCGTTTGCCGCCAGTTTTGTCAAAACCTTTTTTGAACATATAGGTTTTGTCAAAAAAAGAAAAACCGCTTCTGCTTATCACCGTTGAGCCATCAGCACTTGGACTTGCTACGGCCATTGGCTTATTTTCTGCAATTAAATTTTGATGACTGGCATTTACCGAAATTTTTGATGCTATAAAGTGCGAAGCAGTAACATCGTCTTTGCAATATTGGCTGCCATACATGAGGTTCTCGTCTGCAAAAATGATGCGATTGAACTGACAAATGGTGTCTGACATCAAGCGAACACTGACTGTATCGTCTTTCATTTGCCAAGCAATTGGCATGTTACCTAACATACCTTTATTGTCGTGATTGAAACTTAAAATCCAATTGTTCGGACGGCCTGCGCAGTTTTCACAATCATAAAATTTTAGTTTCCAAGAGGTATTGATGAGTTTATCAGATTTATCTATGTGTGGTTTTGGTTTGGCGGCTACTGTACGCTTATTTGGTACTGCGGACTTGTGTTTGATGGGATGAAGGGATTTAAAACCCATCATTGAGGTTGCAAACATGAGCAATATCAAAACTTTTTTCATGTGGATCGAATCTAAATCTAATTGATAATATAAAATATAACAAACGAATTTAGTTACAATTTTATTACTATCTATATTTTATAATATATTAATATTGAATATGTTTTTGAAAAAGTACAAAAAAAAACAAGAGAAATGACAACGCAAATTGTGTAAAAGTGCGTAATTATTTCTCTTGTTAATCCTGTTTCATTTCAGATTGCAAATATACGATGTTTTTGATCTAAAAAGCAAATTTGAAACCAATGATTATTAAAACTTTAACATTTTAAAAATATGTAATAGCCTTATTTGGAACAATTAAGAAAATTAAAGTAATGAAGAAAATATGATGATTAAAAATTAAAAAAATTAAAGAAATATAAAAATAGGCGCAAATAGGTAGGTTTGAATTTTATTGCTCATTGTCTTTTACTTTTTGCCAATTGAATATTGCCTATTTCTTATTATCCATCGCAAATTAATTCAGTTATTCTTCGACTTTCCAATCTGTTTTTATGTTCGGATAATGAGCAATATATGCTTCTAAACGGCTTTTGCTCAAGATACAAAAAACGGAATTTCCGAGCGTTCCTGCTTGTTTAAAATATAGTTTTCCGATATAAAATATACCATATTCTCTTACCGTTAATTTTTCGATGTTGTGGTGTGGGTATCTAAAATTTCGGAAATAGGTCGAAACATACATAAAAAATTCGTCGCCGTCTAATCTTCTTAATCTCAATAATGTGAACAAAAACAAGACTAAACTCAATATCCAAAACAACAATAAAATGTATTTTGAATACGGAACACTAAAAATCCCGACGTTGATGGCGTCTTCCGAAAAGAAAGCGGCGAGAATCATGACACCAAAAAAAGTGAGCCAAAGTGTCGGTATAAATAAGCGAAGTCCCATGGTCCAAGAACTCGTGAGTTGAAATAATTTTGTGGTTTGTTCTGTCTGCACTGTATCTTCTGACATTTTCAAAGAAAAATTAAGGGAATTAAAGAAATTAAAATAATATTTTTTTCCTTCCCCTTTGGGGAAGGTTAGAATGGGGCTTTTTCTCCCTTCGGGAGGTTGGATAGGGCTTTATATAGCCTCCAATGCTCGATTCTGCTTTTCGATGCGTTTTACGACATATATACTTGTTTCGTACAAGATAAAAAGTGGCGCAAAAACAAGCATTTGGCTCAAAATATCAGGCGAAGGCGTGATAAATCCTGCAAAAACCAACAAAATCACAATCGCCAAACGACGATAATCTGACAACATCTTGGAGGAAACGATACCCAATTTGCCTAAAAAATATGCCACCACAGGCAACTCAAATACCAATCCAAGCGGTAATGTAAACATAATCAAGTAATCGATATAAGAACCAAGCGTTGGTGTGTTTTCTACGCCAGGTAAATCGTAAGCGGCCAAAAAATTGACGGCCAACGGCGCTACAATAAAGTAACCAAACATAACGCCCATAAAAAATAGACCCGAACAAATAACAATAAATAAATTCAGATTGTTCTGCTCTTTGATGTACAAACCTGGTTTTATGAATCGCCAAACTTCCCACAAAATATATGGCACAGCGATTATCAAGGCCATCCAAAACGAAACGGACATGTGCGTAAAAAAGGTTTCGCCCATTTCTTGCGTGCGCAACTTAAATGCCGTTGGCTTTATGCACATCGATTCCGAAATGCTACACAAAATCCTGTACGTCAAAAAATCCTCGTTGCGAGGGCCGTTTATGATTGTGCCAAACACAAAATCTTTGGCCAAAAAACAAGTAACCGCCAAGCTAAACCACACCAAAACCGAACGGATGATGTGCCAACGCAATACATCGAGATGATCAAAAAAAGACATTTCGGCTTCGCCGCTTCCTTCTTTTTCGTCCAACTCATCTACGTCAATTTGATCTAATGCCATATTTTATATTGAAAAATTTGTTTATTTTA
>JAYUJV010000308.1:0-2826 GCA_043764975.1 Saprospirales bacterium | reverse complement strand
TTCATTCAGTTCAAGTTTTGTGAGCAGTGGTCAAAATTAAAAGATTATGCTCATCAGCATCAGATTGAAATTGGAGTCCAACACTTGAGAAATTTGACAAACACACCAGCTTTAGCTTTAGCCCATTTTTGTCTGTGAGTATAAGCTAGAGCAGCTTCAATCCTTGATAAAAAAATTATGAAAAAAATATTAATCGCTGGCGCATCGGGCTTGATTGGAAGCCGATTGAGTAAAATCTTGACAAACAAGGGTTATATCGTTTCGCATCTTGGGCGAAGCCAACAAAAGGATAGCACATATAAGCAATATATCTGGAATGTCGAAAACGGAACGATTGATGCCGAAGCCTTGCGAGAAGCCGATTGTGTCATCAACCTAGCTGGTGCAGGCATCGCGGATGCGCGTTGGACGGATGCGCGTAAAGCCTTGATTATCAGCAGTAGGACCGATAGTGCAAAGTTGATTAAAAATACGCTTTTACAACTTGGTAAAAAAAATACAGTCTATATTTCGGCTGCTGCTATTGGGATTTATGGCAATCGAGACGCAACGTTACTGACCGAAAGCGATGTTGCCGGCGAAGGTTTTTTGTCCGAAAGTTGTATCGCTTGGGAAGCTGCGGCCAATAGTTTGCAAGGCGTAGCCGAGCGCGTAGCGATCTTACGAATTGGCGTAGTGCTGTCCACAAAAGGCGGCGCATTGGCAAAAACAATTACGCCTTTGCGTTTCGGATTGGCGAGTTATTTTGGCAATGGCGCACAATATTTTTCGTGGATTCACATAGACGATATGTGTCATATTTTTCTGAAATGTATTGAAGATTCAGCTATGAACGGCGTTTACAATGCTGTTGCGCCACAAACTTGCTCGAATTTTGATTTTACGAAAGTATTAAAAAAAGTATATAGTGGCTTTTCGATACTTGCGCCAGTTCCTACGTTTGTGCTGCGAATATTGTTTGGCGAAATGGCGGAAGTCGTGTTGAGTGGTTCAAATGTGAGTTCCGAAAAGATACAAAATCAAGGTTTTACGTTTCAATTTCCAGATGCAAACAGTGCGTTGAAAGATTTATTAGAAAGGGGATTTAAATTAAAGGAATTAAAAAAATGAAGGGAATTAAAATAATATGCGTTCAACGTCGTTGAGGTTTTGAAACCTCGACGACGTTATAAAAGACGTTATATTCTTTCAATTCCGAACTGCGCCCAACTCTTGTTCCAATATTTTAAAAATCAAATTGGCTTTCAATAAACACTCTTCATATTCGGCTTCGGGAACAGAATCGTAAACGATGGCGCCGCCGACTTGAAAGCTAAGATATTGATTATCAGCATTATACAAAACACTTCTGATGATGACATTGAAATCAAAATCGCCTTCGGGCGTGATGTAGCCAATCGAGCCAGAGTACAATCCGCGCTTGGTTTCTTCGTATTGCTCAATCAATTCCATAGCGCGAATTTTTGGCGCACCAGTCATCGAACCCATCGGATAACATTGTCGGAGTGCTTCGATGAAGTGTATATTCGGTTTCAAATCGCCCTCAATTGTCGAAATCATCTGAAACACATTGCTATACGGATAGATACCAAAAAGTTCTTTTACCGTCACAGAACCAGTTTGGCATATACGCCCAAGGTCGTTGCGCATCAAGTCCACAATCATCACATTTTCAGAGCGATCTTTTGCGCTATTGTATAATTCGTTACTCAATTGTAGGTCTTCGGCAGCATTTTTTCCTCTCCGAATCGTACCTTTTATGGGTTGCGCGATGAGTTTTTGAGCTTCTTTTTTCAAAAATCGCTCAGGACTTGCGCAAAGTGCGTATTTATTTTTTATTTTATAAAAAGCTGTAAAAGGTGTTTTGGCAAGCGCATTGAGTGCTTCAAAAACGGCCAAAGGATTCAGTTCCACGTGTTCCACAAAAAAGGCTTGACAGAGATTCATCTCGTATATATCGCCTTTCTGGATGTGATTTCTGACGTGCGCGACTTTTTCTAAGTATTGCGCGCGCGACATTTGCGCTTGTATTTTCAGGTCTTTTTTTACTTGTTTGTGAGGCGTTATTTCGGTGTTGCGTATTTCTGTTATTAGGTCTTGCGCAATGTCATTATCATTCAAAATGAATTCAAAATCCAATTCATTGATGCTTTTAATCAATATTTTTGGCTTAAAAAAATAAAGTGCAGGAAAACAAATTTGGTCGGGATTCTCACTTTTTAGCTTTGTTTCAACTTCGTTTTTGAGGTCATACGTCAAGTGTCCAAAAAGCCAATCTTTGTACTGCGCACAAAAGTTTTTTAATTGCTCAAACGCATCGCCTTCTACTGACACACAACATTCGGCCGTTACACCAATCGCTATAAAACATTGATTATCAATATTATGTGTATTGTGATTACTTTCTAAATAACACAAAGTATCAAAATTAGCTTCGCCCCAAGCAAGTGCTTTTTGCTTAAATATATGACTCTCAGCGGCAGAACTAAACGTGATATTTGACATGATTGTTGATAATTGTAAATCTGTATTTAGACGAAATTTGGCTGCAAAAGAAACACTTTTTAATGAAAATGGTTTGCTTTTTTTGAAAAATAAAATCAAACATCATTATTGATTACAAATTTCCTTTTTTTTAATACTTTTACACTTCAAAGCGACTTACGTTTTGCTATTGAAAATTATAGTTCTTTTAGATTTTTTGTAGAACAAAGTCATTGTGCTTCTTTTTTAATCAATTATCCTATTGGTATTAAGTATGTAAGTATTAAGTATTGCAGTTTTTACGTAATCTAAGAATTTACTACTAGCCTGTTCTCTCGACTT
>JAYUJV010000307.1:0-2826 GCA_043764975.1 Saprospirales bacterium | reverse complement strand
AAATTTCAATTTTTGATTATACAAAAAATAAAGACTTTTGGGCGAAAGCTGAAAAGTCTTTATTTTTTAGACACCATATATATGTATAGAATTTTATTTAGCTTTTTAGTGCTTTGTCAAAGCGTGCCTTATGTTGCTTTTGCGCAAAGCAACATAAAAAAAGATGTGTTTGCAAAACGCTTGTCAGCGAATGAAAAAATAAAGATTGATGGAGAGGCGACTGAAAGCGCTTGGGTCGATGCACCAATTGCAAAAGACTTTGTGATGCGCGAACCTACGCCAGGCAGTACGCCTACGTACCCGAGCGAAGTACGTGTGCTATACGATGATGTTGCTATATATGTGTCTGCAAAATTGTATGATGCGCACCCTGAGCAAATTGCGCAAGAATTTACGCAACGAGATGTACTTGGTAATACAGATTGGTTTGCGGTTGTGATTGATGCGTATCGTGATGGGCAAAATGGTGTTGGATTTATCACAACGCCGCGTGGCATACAAGTAGATTTGAAATATTTCCCTTCAAAAGAAACTGGTGGCGAAGATTATACTTGGAATGCCGTTTGGCAATGTGCAAGTAAAGTGACCGCCGATGGTTGGGTTACGGAATATGCTATACCCTATTCGGCGATTCGTTTTCCGAATATAAAGGAGCAAAATTGGGGCATTAATTTTATTCGTCGATATACTAAAAATCGGGAGCAAAGCAGTTGGAGCGAAATCAATCCGACGGTAAGTGGTTTTTTGAATCAATGTGGTACGCTAAAAGGGATTCAGAATATACATCCACCGCTACGATTGTCGGCTACACCTTTTATATCGGCTTATGCACAGGATAATTTTGATAAAAATGGCACGCCAAAACATAGCACTCAAAGCTCATACAATGCAGGTATGGATATTAAGTATGGTATCAATGATGCTTTTACGGTGGACATGACTTTGATTCCTGATTTTGGACAAGTACAATCGGATAGTAAAGTCTTAAATTTGAGTCCTTTTGAAGTTCGATTTGATGAAAATCGTTTTTTCTTTACCGAAGGCGTAGAGTTATTTCAGAAAGGCGGCTTGTTGTATTCGCGTAGGATTGGAAATACACCGCTTCATTATTATGATTTTAATAAAAATAAGGATGAAAAAATAAATAGAAATCCCGAAACGGCACAATTGTATAATGCTACAAAACTTTCGGGACGAACAAGCAAAGGTCTTGGCGTTGGCTTGCTCAACTCTATTGCTGCAAAATCTTTTGCAACCGTAGAAAATGCCAATGGCGAACAGCGTAAGATAGAAACTGGACCTTTGACGAATTACAATATGGTCGTACTTGACCAAAATCTAAAATACAATTCATCAATTACGTTCCTCAATACCAACGTGACGCGCTTCGGCAAAGAGTATGATGCCAATGTGACTGGTATAGAATATAACCTAAAAGATAAAAAGAACGATTATGGGCTTTCAGGCGGTTTTGCTGCCAGTCAGCGATTTTTTAAAGATAGCTTGGATTTAGGACATCGGTTTCGGATGAATATCGACAAATTGAGTGGCTCACGAAACTGGGGTTTGGGTTACAATGCAGAAAGTGTGCAGTACAATCCAAACGATCTGGGTTATTTGCGCGCGCCAAACGAACGCTCTTTTCGCGCGTATTATAACTACAATCAATATAAACCGATTGGTAAATTCAATCGATTTAGTTTCAATAATATACTTGATGTCGGTTATCTGTATAAACCATTTAGTTACGGAACGGCTGCTTGGTCAGGTAATTTCTTTTTTTTAACAAAAAAAATATTTGCCTTTGGCGGTAATTACACTATTGCACCTATAAAAGGACGAGATTATTTTGAGCCACGCACCGCAAATTATTCGGCTTATTACGCTTTACCAGAGTCATATTCGGTCGGCGGATTTATTTCTACAGATTTTAGAAAAGTATTGGCTACGGATTTGAGCATAAATTACAACAAATGGAACGAAGCAGGTCGCCAAAGTATAACGATTGGTTTTCGTCCACGTGCGCGCTTGAATGATCATTTATTCTTTTTGGGTAATTTTAGTTTTACAGACCAACAAAATGACGTTGGTTTCGTAAGGCCACAAAGTAAAAGTATTGGTTTTAATGCCTTGAACAACAAGATTTTATTCGGCATCCGAGATCAAAAAACAATATCGAATGTCCTGACGGCGCGTTATGCTTTTAATAATAAAATGACTTTAAATATTCGTTTGCGTCATTATTGGGCAAATGTAAAATACAATAGTTTCAAGACATTGGGCGAAAAAGGCAACTTGGAACAAACAGCGTATAGCGGCACGAGCAGCGACAATCAATCTTTGCACAACACCAATTATAATGTATTCAATATAGATATGGTATATTTGTGGCGATTCGCACCAGGTAGCGACATTAGTATTGTCTGGAAAAATGAAATTGGCAAATCGAACCGAATTGTAGATTTAAATTATTTTCAAAATATAAATACACTGGCTGGCGAACCTCAATCGAACAGTTTTTCGATAAAAGTGTTGTACTACCTTGATTACATAAATTTTGCAAAACATAAAAGCTAAGTTATGAACGATATAGAATACCTCGAAGGCGTACTCGAAGCCTTGCAGGTAGAGCGTGAAGAAGATTTTAATGCCTATAAAGAATTGATACAATCCGTTCCTTTGCTACAACGTAAGGCGTTGGGTTATAGTTGGTATCCAGTCGAAATCGTAAAAACTGGTTATGCCATTGGCGATAGAGCCTTCGTGATTCTGGAACGAAAAACTGAACTTGGGCAAAGACACCAGTTCAAATCTGGCATGAGCGTG
>JAYUJV010000306.1:0-2830 GCA_043764975.1 Saprospirales bacterium | reverse complement strand
CTTCAAGACCTCTCGGAATATTCGCTTTCGCAAAATAATAAGTTGCTTTCTTAGGATATAAATTCAGAATCTTTGTCACATCTTTATCATTCACAGTGCCCATTACGATATGTAATTTACTGTATGCCAAGGCTTTAAGCTGTTCCATGGCCAATGTAACACCAGCTTCGTTGTGCGCACTATCCGCTATCAACAATGGATTTTGACCCAATATTTGCCAACGACCTATGAACTTTGTTAAAGTCAAAAGTTCCTCCAATGCCTTGCGAATCGCTTGTTCATTTATAGGTTTCAAGACCTTTAAATCGTTCAACTTTTCGATAGCAACCAACGCCGTTCGGATATTGTTCTGCTGATAATTTGGCAAATCAGTTTTTATCCAAAGTGACATTGGTTTTTGTGTCGAAAAATGATTTTTGAAACCTATAAAACCAGCCTCAATCGAATCTAAATGCAATTTATCGCTTGCAAAAGTCAAATCGGCATCTTGCGATTTTGCTTTATCAATAAAAACTTGTTCTACTTCTGCTTGTCGCTCACCAATCACAATCGGCGTATTTAGTTTTATGATACCAGCTTTTTCGCCCGCAATCTCGACAAGTGTATTACCGAGCATATTCATGTGGTCGTAACTGATGTTCGTAATTACGCTCAACAGTGGCGAAATCACGTTCGTACTATCCAATCTACCGCCCAAACCGACTTCGATAATTGCGACATCTACTTTTTGATTTGCAAAATAATCAAATGCCAACGCCACTGTCATTTCAAAAAATGAAGGTTCGATGCGTTCAAAATCAACTTTGTGATTTTCCACAAAATCAATGACATATTGCTTAGAAATGTACTTCCCATTTATTTTTATACGCTCTCGAAAATCTTTATAATGCGGCGAAACATACAAGCCAACTTTCAAACCAGCCGATTGCAACATCGCGGCCAACAAGTGACTCACCGAACCTTTTCCGTTCGTGCCGCCAATATGAATCGTCTTGAATTTCGTTTGCGGATTATCGAGTAACTCGCAAAGCGCCAACGTATTGGTCAAATCTTTTTTGAATGCCGCTGCGCCAATGCGTTGATACATAGGCAGTTGCGAAAAAAGATAATCCAACGTCAATTGATATTGTTCAGCCTTTGTGCTCATTTGATTTTTATTTTTTTGCAAAAATAAGGATTCAAAATGAATTTTAAAATATTTTTTTAACATCGTAATAACGTCGTCGAGGTTTAAAACCTCGACGACGTTGAATATTATCATGCCGTACTGTGACCAACCTCAACAACTTTGAAAACAAAAAAAAGTCTTTGAAACAAACGCTTCAAAGACTTTTTAAAAACTAATGGCCTCCCTAAATCCCTCCAAAAGAGGGACTTGCCAACGTAGTGACAAATTTAGATAAAGCAATAAATTTCAAAAAACAATTTTGACTTTTTTAAAATGTAAACTTATACGTCACCGTTCCGCAATCGCCAGATTCGCCTTTGCCGAAGCGATATTTTTTTGCATTTTCAATGGCTTTACTTACCAAATTCGATTTCGTAGTCGTCGAACCTTGCAGCTTTTGATTTGCTGATGTTACGTTTCCATCTTCATCCACACAAACGTTTAAGACAACGATTCCGACATCTTGCGAGTTATCGCGCAATGCAGGAGGACGACTTACGATTTTACGACCGCCTAGCCCGCCGCCGATTGATGGACCAATGCCACCGCCCGAACCGCCGCCGCTTCCGCCGCCATTACCGCCATCGCCATGATAGTTTTTAGAATTTGGATCACCGTCAACTGCACCTCCAGGACCAGGTTTGCCACCATCGCCAGCACCATTACCGCCAGTTCCTGTTGGAGAACCAGGTTTTTTACCGAACAAGCCACCAGTATTTGCTTTTGCAGCGTCATACTTAGCTTTTTCGTCCGATTTACGCTTTATTTCGGCATCAATTTCTTGCTGTTTACGCTTCGCTTCTTGCTGTTGCGCATCAAGTTCTTTTCTATTTTGACGAATGACTTCGTCCATTTGCTCTTTTTCGACACGTTTTTTGTTTTCGATTTCCTTTTTCTTTTGCACCACATAATCGCTTTCTTCATCAGAAGTCACGACTTGTGGCGGACTCGATGGCGTAACTGGACTTGGTGTCGGCGAAGGTATCGGAGGCGTTGGACTTGGATCTTTTACGCCACCATTGTCACCTTTGTCATTGTTTTGATCCAAAAAACCTTGGTCTGGGTAACCCAACGCAACGGTTACACCGCCACCACCGAGTTCTTGCGTTTCTTCAGTGTGGTCAGATATATCGCACTTCGAGAACATCAACAGCAGCAAAACAGCTATTGCATACGTTGCCGAAACCGCCAAAGATTTGGTTCGACTATCTCTTTCTATTGCTTTTACATCACTAAATATCATGTGATTTATTTTTTAATTATTTTTCAATAAAAGAAAAATATTATTTTAAAACTTTCCGTTTAATGTCGTCACTTTCAACGTCGTCGAGGTTTTGAACATCGACGACGTTACGAGAAAACTACTTTTCTGGCGCACTCGCCATCACGATACGTAATTTTAGTTTTTCGCCAATCGACAATACTTTCACTAAATCTTGAATCGTCAATGAGCGATCGATACGCAAAACGATGGTTGGTTCTAGCATATTGGCAGCAATGGCTGTCAAACGAGATTCCAAAAGACCTTCTGGAACTTCTTCGCTACCAATCCAAGTTGATTTGTCTGCTTTTACAGACAACTGAACTGGTTGTTTTGTCATTTGCTTCGCCGCTTTTGCAGTTGGCAACGATAGTTTTATCACGTTCGGATTCGCCATCGTG
>JAYUJV010000305.1:0-2837 GCA_043764975.1 Saprospirales bacterium | reverse complement strand
GATATTTATCCATTTTTGACACAACTTGATTTACAAATCAATACCGCAAATTCGTTTCCACATTCTACTGGCATTGCGTCATCGGCTGCGGGCATGAGCGCGTTGTCATTGTGCCTTTGCACGCTCGAAGATAGATTATTTGGCACATTGAGCGATGCCGATTTATTCGATCAAAAGGCATCTTTTTTGTCGCGATTGGGTTCGGGTAGCGCGTGTCGTTCTATATTTCCACACTTGGCTGTTTGGGGCAAAACGCCAGATGTTGCCAATTCATCGGACGAATTTGCAGTCGTTTATGACAATGTACACGAAACTTATAAAACATTTTGCGATAGTATTCTGATTGTTAGCAGCGACGAAAAAGCAGTTTCGAGTCGTGCAGGTCATGCGCTCATGGAAGGTAATCCGTATGCTTCGCCGCGATATACGCAAGCCAATCAGCGTATGACAACCCTGTTATCGACGTTGCAAAACGGTGATCTCGAAACCTTCGGGCAAATCGTAGAAGACGAAGCACTCACGCTTCATGCCTTGATGATGGCTTCTAATCCGTCATTTATACTCATGAAACCCAACACCTTGCGCATGATTGAACTCATAAGAGCGTACAGGGCAGAAACTAAACACCCAGTTTATTTTACCTTAGATGCAGGCCCCAATATTCACCTTTTATACCCGAACGACATCGCTTATGCCGTACAAGTTTTCATCAACGAACAGTTGATTCCGCTTTGCGAAAATGGCAATTGGATAAAAGATATGGTCGGCGAAGGCCCAGTGGAACTTTAAGTTTAAATTAAGAAAATTAAGGGAATTAAAATAATTAAAGAAATATTTTTTAAAAATGATGCAATGCGTTGATTATTTTTTTCTCACAGAAAACACAGATTAACACAGACGTATATAAGAATACGCTTATCTGTGTTATCTTATTTTTACTTTTTGATTACTCTTATCTGTGCTTTCTGTGAGCAACTTTTTTTTATTAGTAAGTAGAAATGTGTAAATAAACAGGGTTTTAAAGACTTAGAATAACCGCTTTTTATGTTTATTTATGGACTACTATTTGTCAATTATTAAAAATCAATTATTTTCAAAATAGCTTTTTTTATTAAAAATTAAAACTAAAAAATTCAACATAAATGTCAACGACAGCATTATACGAACGTAGAAAAAAAGTGGTGCCGAGTGCGCTTGGTGTATTTAGTCCAGCGAGTGCCGTTTCGGCGCAAGGCGCTATCATCACAGATGCAGATGGGCGCGATATGATAGATTTTGCAGGTGGAATTGGCGTACTTAATGCGGGACATTGTCCTGCGCCAGTCGTGAAAGCCATACAAGATCAAGCAGCGAAGTTGATACACTCGTCATTCAATGTAGCCATATATGAAGTTTATTTGGAGTTGGCCGAAAAGCTCGCGCATCTATTTCCGCACCATGAGCAAGAAGGCGATAGCACCAAAGTTATGCTCGTGAATACTGGTGCAGAAGCAGTCGAAAATGCCATCAAAATCGCTCGTCAAGCGACTGGCCGACAAGGGATTATTTGTTTTGAAAATGCCTTTCATGGTCGTAGCATGATGGCCATGACTTTGACCTCAAAAGTAGGTTACAAAACTGGTTGTGGGCCATTTGCACCCGAAACCTATCGTTTGCCTTATCCATATTATGGACCAACGCAATGGCACATCGACGAAGCGCAATACGTAGAAGAACAAATCGCAGCTTTGAAGCACTTTTTTCAAACTCAAATTGCGGCTAGTCAAGTAGCGGCGATCATCATAGAGCCTGTGCAAGGCGAAGGCGGATTTTATCCCGCGCCGTTTGCATATTTGCAGCAATTGCGTCAGTTGTGTAACGAAACTGGGATTATGTTGATTCTGGACGAAGTGCAATCTGGTTTTGGTCGCACAGGCGATTGGGCAGCATATAACCATGCAAACGTGCGTCCTGACATCAGTACTTGGGCAAAAAGTATGGGTTCGGGTATGCCGATTGGTTGCGTGATTGCCAAAACATCGGTCATAGACCGCATCAATGGTGGTACGATTGGTGGCACTTATGCTGGAAATCCAGTGTGTGCAGCCGCTTCGTTGGCGACCTTGAAATACATGGAAGAAATCGACATCAATGCACATGGCAATCGGGTTGGCGATATGGTTCGCGCTCGTTTTGAAGCCATGCAAAATCGCTTTCCGAGCGTGGTTGGCGATGTGCGCGGACTCGGTGCTATGCTTGCGCTCGAACTCGTAAAAGACGGTGACTTATCGAAACCAGATGGAGATTTATGTAAAAAAGTAGTCCAATATGCCAACGACAATGGCTTGATTTTGATTAGTGCTGGTGTGTATGGCAACGTGATTCGAGTACTCAGCCCACTAGTGATTAGCGATGAAGACTTACAAAAAGGACTAGACATTATCGAAGCTGGTATTGCGGCAAATGTGTAGAATGTTTTTTTAAAGTTTTTTTTGGAAAGAAAAAAGAACTCTGCTTTAAGTACTTTTAAGTGATTTGGTACGAAGTACAAAGTACAAAGTACACTGTTTCGAGGTACTTTGTACTCCGTACTTTGTATTTCAATAAAGGTTTTTAAAATTGAAAAATACTGACACGTATTCTTTCACAAAATTTTTAAAAGAACCTAAAAGTAAAATAAAATTTAGTCTAATTATTCATTTGAATAATAAAATTTTGGGCAAATATGAACTTAATGTTTATATTTGCCCATTCTTTTTTTCTTTTTAATAAACTAAACAAACGATGAATAACAAAAAATTAATTCTTTGGTCTATGACCGTTGCCTTAGCAGGTTTGCTATTTGGTATGGATACGGT
>JAYUJV010000304.1:0-2841 GCA_043764975.1 Saprospirales bacterium | reverse complement strand
ACAATAGAAATAATCACTGTCAATAATCGCGGATAATAAGCGGCTTTTTGGAAAAATGAACTCATCTTCAACTCAATGCCCATGGTGCGTTTTATGCGTGCATCGAAGTGTTTTTTCATGTCTGCTGCCGAATACAAATCGCCGTTTTTGCGTGCTTCGAGTATCGCATCAGCCGCATATCGGCCAGTGTTGAGCGCATTTCCGATGCCTTCGCCAGAGATTGGATCGATGAGCGAAGCTGCATCGCCTGTGAGGACGAATCGATCGCCTGACATTTGCCACAACTTTGAGCCAAGCGGCAAACCCCAACCCATGATTTTGCCATCGAGCGTGGCGTCGGCAAAACGGTCTTTGAGGTGCGGTTCGTTTTTGATGGCTTCAAGCATCACTTCGCGCAGATTTACCTTGTTTTTGCTCACATAACTCGAAATCATACCGATTCCGACGTTCGCATCGCCGTTCGGCAAAGGGAAAACCCAAAAATAACCTGGCAAAGATTTATTGAGAAAATGTAACTCCAATGCGCCTTTCGGGTGCATACCTTTCACGCCTTTATAGTAGGCGCGCAGGCCAGCGCAATAGTGCGCATGATCCATCTTGTGCGGCGCAAAAGTTTTCTTCACGATACTTCGGTCGCCGTCTGCACCGATGATTGCTTTGGCGAAAGCGACTTTTTGTTCGCCGTTTTGTGTATATTTTATTTCGATGCCGGCGTCAGTGCGCGTCAGTTCGGTCACATTCGCGCCATGTACGAATTGTGTATTTTTATCGGTCAATCTTTTTACCAAAAAATCGTCGAAAACGATGCGTTTTGATACAAAACCAGCAGGAATATTCTGATTATAAGGTTGCGGATTGATGGGCATCACGAGTTCCTTGAAGTTTGGCGCAACGGCAATTCCTACGTTTATTTTCGTAAATTTTGACTCATCGTTCGCCATATCGTCCAAGATTTTAGGATCGAGGCGGTATATACAACCCAGTACTTTTGGGCTAAGTCCATCGCCACATATTTTATCGCGTGGGAACACGTCTTTATCGAATAATAAATGCGGCACGCCAGCTTTACTGAGCGTATAAGATGCTGCAAAACCCGAAGGTCCCGAACCAATAATGGCTACTTCGGCGATGTTGTTATAAGGCATATTGAAGTTATTTTGTAGAATCTATTTGTACATTATAACGTCGTTGAGGTTCAAAACCTTGACGACGTTGAATGTGTAAATTGAAATTATTAGACTTTAATGAAATTTAGTACAATTTGCAAAAGCAATAAGTAAAATTTACAATAAAACGCTGCTTTTTGCCTATTGTTTATTGTTAATTATCTGATGCAAAGTTATTGCTTTTTTACCAAAGAAGTTAAACTTTGAATCTCGAATTCGTCTGGTACGAGGATTTTCATTTTTATGTTTTCGACACATTCGCCAGTTTTTGAGCGCAATTTGTTGCGCTGTTGTTGCTTGTCTTTGAGCGTATATGAGCCTTCATTGTTTTCCAAAATGACTTCGTATCGACCGTTTTCGATGACATAATTCAAGATTTGAGTCGTTGCTTGTTCCAATTTAATATTGGTTTCGATTAGTATCGTGTTGCCAGCCCAGTTTTCAATTTCGTATTCCCCACCTTTTACTTGTATCGCGATACTTTGCGCGCCTTCTACATTATAGGTTTGGTGTATGGTTTTTTCTACTTGTGCCGAAGCTACAAAACCAAATAATGATAAACAAAAAACGATGATGTAACGCATTGTTGTTTTATTGAAATAAAAATTATGAAAATGAAACGAATTATAAATTGAAACTTTATTACGTCACAAAAGTATAGGAAAATAAGGAGATTTACATTTAAAAATATGTTAAGTATTGTAAAAATATTGATACCTAAACGTTAAGTTTTGTGCAAGGGCAAACGATAAGTCGATTTAGAACGTATATTTGCCAATTCTTTTAGTTCAAAACAAGCTATTTTTAATTTTTATATTAGAAATAAATAATTTCTAATATTTTTAAAATGCTATAAATCAATTATTTATGAAATATATTTTTGTTGTATTAATTTTTTTTATACAATCGAACTTCGTTCACGCCCAATTGTCTGTAAAGGATACAAAATTGACTCGACCGCCATTGATTTCGTTTCGAGCAGCCGATAGTTTGTACAAAGCGCGCGTCTGGACCATGTCGGGCGTTGGTGCTGTGGCTTATGGAGGTTCGCTTTTGGCACTCAAAAAGGCTTGGTACGATAATTACGACACGTCGCCATTTCACTTTTTTAATGACAACAAAGAGTGGTTACAGATGGATAAAGTGGGTCACGTATTTGGTGGCTATTTCGAGAGCGTATGGTTTAGCAAAGCATTCCAATGGGCTGGCGTGAAACGTAGCAAAGCACGATGGATTGGGCTTGGTTGCGGCATGGCGATACAAGGTACATTGGAGGTTTTTGATGGTTTTTCGACAAAATGGGGCTTTAGCAAAGGCGATATTGCAGCCAATACGGTCGGTTGTGGCTTATTTATTGGTCAAGAATTGGCCTGGAACGAGCAGCGAATCTGCATGAAAGTATCGAACACACCACGAAAATACTCAAAAACACCCATCGCATCCGATGACCCGACAAAGCCAAGTAGTTCGCTATATGAGCGCTCAAACGACCTTTTTGGAAAGACGTATCTCGAAACTTTTTTAAAAAATTATAACGACCAAACGATTTGGGTTTCCATCAACCCAGCTTCATTTATGCCACATAAAGATTTACCGAATTGGATAAAACCAATCAATATTGCAATCGGTTATGGCGCTGAAAACCTATATAAAGGTGATCCCGAATATTTTTGGA
>JAYUJV010000303.1:0-2842 GCA_043764975.1 Saprospirales bacterium | reverse complement strand
ACAAAACTTGACTAAAGATTTTAATCAAATCAATCTTGATTTCAATAACTTGGGTTCTGGTGTTTATTTTATTAGTATTTCTGATGAAAATGGAAACCAAATCGCTCAAGAGCGCATGATAAAAGAGTAAAATTTTATTTTTTAAATTTATAAAATCCCTAAGTTGTGTTTCAACTTAGGGATTTTTTTTTGGAATTATTTTTAAAATCATCTTTTAAAATTTTTTCGTAACAAGTTTTGATTAACTTTGTAGCATAATTAGTAAATGCTTAGGCATTATTAGGATAAAAAGTAAATTTCTAGCTTTTAACATTTTCCGTTTCAATGAGCAATTCACAATTGGCAAATTGCAACGATTTTTGGTGAATTTGCTTATTGCTTATTGCTTATTGCAAATTGTACAAATTTTATCAAAACCTAATAAATCGCACATTTTTTGACGAATTGCTAAATAGTTACGATTATATTTTTTCATTTTTAACAGAACAGCAATGCACTATTATCAACTTGGCGAAATACCTGCCAAACGACATACGCAATTCCGAAAGCCAAACGGCGAATTGTATAAAGAAGAACTGTTCAGCACCGAGGGTTTTAGTGACAATTATTCGCTACTCTACCACGCCAATCCACCAACTCAAATCAAGCAAGTGGGAGAACCATATTCGGTTGCACCAAAATTAATACATGACAAACAACTGAAACACAGGTGTTTGCGTGGTTTTGATGTTGCGCCAAAAGACGATTATCTCGAAAGTCGAATAGCGGTTTTGGTCAATTCAGATTGCAAAATAAGCGTGGCTGCACCACGCCAAAGTATGACCGAATACTATTTCAAAAACGCAGATGCAGACGAAGTTATTTTTGTGCATGAAGGCACTGGCACACTGAAAACTTGCTACGGTCAGCTCCGTTTTGAGTACGGTGATTATGTGGTTATTCCGCGCGGCACGATTTATCAATTGCAATTCGATACGCTGCAAAATCGACTATTAATTATAGAAAGTACAAGTGCTATCACAACTCCAAAACGCTACCGAAGCAACTACGGCCAACTCATGGAACACGCGCCATTTTGCGAGCGCGACATCAGAAAACCAAGCAATCTCGAAACGCATGACGTACAAGGCGATTACTTGCTATACATCAAAAAACAAGACATGATGTATCCATATCATTACCTCAATCATCCTTTTGATGTCATTGGTTGGGACGGTTTTGTGTATCCATACACCTTTAGTATTCATAATTTTGAACCAATTACTGGTCGTGTGCATCAACCGCCGCCAGTGCATCAAACTTTTCAAGCACGTGGTTTTGTGATTTGTAGCTTCGTGCCGCGCCTCTACGATTATCATCCATTGGCGATTCCTGCGCCCTACAATCACTCCAATATTGATAGCGACGAGTTATTATATTATGTTGATGGCGATTTTATGAGCCGAAAACACGTCGAAAAAGGTATGTTTACGTTGCACCCAGGCGGAATCCCGCATGGCCCACATCCAGGAACAGTCGAAAAATCAATCGGCAAAACTGAAACCAAAGAACTCGCCGTCATGGTCGATACTTTCAAACCGCTACTCATGACAGAAGCCGCTTACGGTATCGAAATGCCAGATTATTATCAAAGTTGGTTGTAAATTCAATTAAATCTCGATTCAAAACTTTCGATTTTCGACTCTCGATTCTCGATAAAAAAAATAAACATGAAACCACACAAATCCGAATACAACCCTTGGTACCAAGGCTATATAGATCAGGTAAAAGAAGATGAAATTTTATTGACTGCACTGGAAAAAGATGGTGCTGCGTTCGCCAGATTTTTAAGGCAAATACCAAGCGAAAAACGTAGCTATAAATATGCTGACGACAAATGGACAATCGTACAAATGTTACAACACATCATTGATACTGAGCGTATTATGTCGTATCGTGCGCTGACAGTAGCGCGCGAAGACAAAACCTCGATGCCAGGTTTTGATGAAAATACGTATGCAAAAGCTGCCGAAGGCCATATCGAAAATTGGGATAATATGATTCACGAATGGCTGATATTGAGACAAGCCACAACCTTGATGTTCAAGTCTTTTGATAGCCATGCTTTGACTCAAATCGGACTCGCCAACAACGCGCCCATCAGCGTTAATGCTCTTGTACACATCATCATTGGGCATGTGCGACACCATCAAAATATTTTGCAAACGAGATATTTAAATTAAAGCGAATATTAGATTTCAAGAATACATTTTAGGTGCAGCGCACCGTTCTTTTGGTAGTAAAATAATCAAATGATGCGTTTCAAAGGTGCAGCGCACCGTTCTATTCACGTTTTTATTCATGATTTATTAGAGAACGGTGCTATGCACCTAATAAAACTAAAAACGAATATATTTTCTACCAATAGTACGCCGTTCTACGGCTTTTAAACACAATATCCGCATTGAATTTATACATTTTAAAAAACTATGAAAAAACTAACCTTTTACTTTTTTACCATCAGTATTTCGTTTTTATGTTGTCAATTTATGCCAAAATCGGTATCAAATATCGAGAACCAAACGAGTGTTGATACGATTAATAAAACGACAATTGTTTCAAATACGAATACGCAAAACACTTATTCGGTTATCCCGATGCCTTCGAGTTTGATTCCAAAAGAAGGTCGTTTTGAAATCAAAAATCAATTGTCTTTTATTTTAAATGATTTTAATAATAAAAAAATAAATACACAATTATTTATTAATCAATACAATACATATTTCAATACGAATATTTTATTAATAAATAATAAAAAAGCAAGTGCGGATATAGATATAAAATATGATTCTAATTTGGCTTC
>JAYUJV010000302.1:0-2842 GCA_043764975.1 Saprospirales bacterium | reverse complement strand
GAAAGCAGCGCTTGGAACGCTTGTTTTTGCATTTGCAGTCGAGTTTGCACAATATTTTCAAATCGTAAATATACTCGGATTGGGCGATTCGCATTTATCGAATGTCATTATCGGCAACTCGTTTAGTGTCAGTGATTTGGTTTCTTACGAGTTGGGGATTTTGTTTGTGTTTATTGTGGAGAGGTTTCGGTAGGAATTTTTTTCAAAACATTCCTCATCACACGCGACAATTTCCAACAATCATTTATATTCAAATTATCCAGACAAGCCCAATAATTGATTGTATAGGCGTGAATATCGAAGTCTTTTACTAAAATTGGCTTCAATTTACGCCAATATTTAGAAAATAATTCTTTTGAATTTTGATCTTCTACCGCTTGAATCATAATTTCCATGAGTACAAACCGCTTGTCTTCGTCGTTAGTTTGCTTATAATGTGCCATATATTTTTCAAAATCGCTCGGATTCCCAACCGTATAAGACCAATCTTGATTCGTCGAATCATAAGGTAAATTCAATTCAATGGCTAAGGCTTCGATGGCTGCTTTTGTGCTGCATCCGAAAGGTGGATTCATATTTTGATTTTAAAAATTGGGTTTCCAATGTCCTTTTTTGAAAAATACATTACCGAATTTTGGGGAATGAAATACATAATAAAATCCCCAAACCTCTCGAATCAAGGTTGGTTTTTCTTCCATGATATGGTGTTTTAAACCTTCAAAATACAAGACGAGTCTAGGTTTTTTGTATGCTTCTAAAAAACCAATTTTGCCTTTATAGATATTTAATATTCGTTCTTTATCAGTTTCGTAAAATATTATTTCATTATTTTTAGTTATTTCAAATCTAAAATGGTCGTATTGCCAATCAGACTGTATTCCCGAATATTTAGATTTATCTATAACATACTCGCCATAAATGTCACTTTTATCAACGTTTTTCTTATTTCTGAAAAACTCTATAACCGAACCAAAACAAAAAATTCCAAACAAAAAACCAAACAAAATTAGCCAAGTATATTTTAGTAAACTTTTCCATATTTTTTGTTTTGAATAATACCCAATTATGGCTGTAATTAGCGTAAATGGTAATAAAATGAAAATCAAAATAAGATGGCTCATGTTTTTAAATTATCCGAAATAACAGGTGTTACTAAAATATCAAACCTTATTCAGCACAAAATAGCACACCTTTTTTGCTTTCTATAATTAACGAATAAAAAGCTAAAAGCGGTTTATAATAACCTTCGTACAAATCGTCTTTTTCAGTTCCGTAATCATCCAACGTTTCTTTTACTTCTTCATCGAGTTTATCGAAATAGTCCGAAAAACTACTTTTTGTCGTTAAATTTAGCGATTTTAGCCAATTATCGACTTCAGTTGCTTGTTTATTATTCAAAAAACCTACGATTTCACGACCGCCGATTTCAATTGCTTCGCCATCCGAAATACCCATTACTGCTTGGTAGCCGAGTTCTTCGTCTAAGTCAAATGGGTCTGAACAATTGGTCAATACAATCGCTAAATCCGTATAACATTTGTCAAGTTCAACAGCTACGATATTACTTGCTTCAAGTTGTTGTTCCAAATCGGTTTCTGATTGTATTGCTTTTGAATCTTTTACTGCATATAATTTTATTGAGACGCCCATAATTTTATTTGTTTTTTTAGTGTTTAAAATCAATGTTTTATCATCAAATCAATAACGCTGCCAATCAATAAAACCGCAGCCATATAAGTCATAAAACCAAGCAAATAGGCAGCCAATGCTTTTACATAGCTCATAACTTTTGGTCGATCAAAAAATTGACCAATAGCCCAAACTGAATATAAAATACTCGAAATTGCTGCTACTTTCATAACTTCTATATGTGTGAGGCCTTGAAAAACGACAAATAAACCCAATAACAACATATTCATGCCTAATACAAAGCACAACAAAATCAAGATTTCAAAATAATTGTAAGTATATTTTTTAAAAAATATTTTTAACCAAAGCGCTATAAATGCGCCTAAAATGATATTAAAATAGCCGTAATGCTTTTGATTCCATTTTAAAATATAATCAATAGTCGAATTATCAAGACCTTCAATTTTTACATAACGATCTTCAATGTCAAAATAATGAATGGCAAAAGTGTAAATCAACGACGTGATGATGATAAACAAAATTGGCTTCACGAGCCGATTTCGATTTTCGACAATAAAGTGCCGAATCGTGTCGCCAGGTTTGAGCAATAACTCACGAATGGTGTAAAATATGCCTTTTTCAAAATGCAAAACGTGTTCTATTTCATGCACAATGTAATGACAATCAATCCTTTTTAGATTCAGCGGCTCGCCACAATTTGGACAATATTTTTCGCTAATTTCAGATTTACAATTTTTACAAGTTGCCATATTATTTCACTTTATGGTTAGAAATCAAATCTTTTACACTCGTAAAAGTCATGTTTGGATAGCGATTGTTGTCATTTGAAGTCATTTTTGAGCGAGGATCGGCCATGTTACGCATATATTGCATACCTTGCCAAGCTGGATAAAGTTCGGTTTTTGTTTTGTCAAAATACTTAGCTATTTTGATGATAAAACTGAAAAATCCAAGTCCGCCAGTTCTGATGAGTCGGAACTTTTGACCCGAAACGTCGTTCATCACTTGTCTGATTTCTCGCGGACTGATGTAATCGCCTGCAATGTTCAAATATCGAGGTGCATCGGGATCGAGTGCCACATTTGCCGTGTATTTTGCTGTATCGGCTACGGTCGTAAAGCCTAATTTATAATCAGCATCGCCCCAATAAAGCACCAGTTTTTTATCAAAAATAATCATCGGAATCTCGTTG
>JAYUJV010000301.1:0-7708 GCA_043764975.1 Saprospirales bacterium | reverse complement strand
TCAAGATTTGAGCTGACAATTCTATTGGTGTATAATACTTGTTTTTTACACGTATTTTTACCAAACTTTCTGTATCTTCATCTATGATTTCGTAACCTAAGTATTGTCTTGAATCGTTCAAATCTTTGTACGATTTACCCATCAATCGCTTTACGGAATAAATGGTATTGCTAGGATCTAAACCGATTTTGTCGTGTGCAGCATCGCCAACTAATGTTTTTCCGTTTTCATCAAAATGTATAACTGATGGCACGAGAGTGCTTTTTCCATCTTTACCTTTTACCGCAATTGGCTCGCCATTTTTGATGTAAGCCACCAAACTATTGGTTGTGCCGAGGTCAATTCCGACTATAATATCACTTTCTTTGTTGATAGAACCATCTTTCAGGTTAATAGAAATTAAAGCCATTTTATAAAAATATTGATGTTTATTTTCTGTAAAAAATGCAAATATAAGCCAAAAAATGCCCAAGAACTGTACATTTTTGGCTTTTGACAAAATTAAGACGTTTATCAAAAAAAATAATATCAAAAAAATGTTTAATATTATGGAATAATTAAAAATTATTTATACTTTCGTTTTATAAAAATAAAAATGTATAACTATGCTACAATTTGATGATACAAATCTCTCGAAAGCGATCGTGCATTACGTCGGAAATAAGGAAACGGAAAGCATGATTTTCTTATCTCAAAACGTAATTGATACGAACAACGCGTTGCTCGAAGAGCTGTTTTTGAACAGTTTTACGAAACCTTTTAAAGACAAAGCTGAGTTTTTTCAATTTACGCATAGTTCCGATTTGCAACTCAATGAAGTGTATAATTACGCTACACAAGTTTTTAAAAACAACGATGTTTTTGTAAATATTTCAAAAAATATAGCACAACATTTGTTTGAAAAAACGGTTCACCCTAAAGTGAGTGGCGGCGAAATTTATATCGCATTGTTCGATAATGTGATATATGAAGATGAGTTGACGTCCGCAATCGGCATTTTTAAGACAGAAAACAAAGAAGTTTTTTTGAAAGCCGAAGAAGGCGACACCGATTATATCCTCGAACCTGAGTTGGGCATCAACCTAAATAAGCTCGATAAAGGCTGTTTGATTATCAATACAGATCGTGAAAAAGGCTATCGTGTTTTGATTATTGACAACCTATCGAAAGGCTTTGAGGCGCAATACTGGAAAGAAGATTTCTTGAATTTGCAGCCTTTTGCAAATGATTACCATTATACAAAACAATATTTATCGTTGGCAAAAGACTTTGTGACCAAAGAAATGCCAAAAAAACACGATACAGACAAGTCTGAACAGTTGAATATTCTGAATCGCTCTATTAATTATTTTAAAGAAAATGAGTCATTTGAGTTAGAAAAATTTACGGAAAATGTGTTGCAAACGGCTGATGTCAAAGAAAGTTTTATGAATTATAGAGCTGATTATCAAGTGTCAAAAAACTTTGAATTGGCTGATGATTTTTCTATTTCGGACAGAGCTGTCAAAAAACAAGAACGTGCTTTTAAAAGTATTTTGAAACTTGATAAAAATTTCCATATCTATATTCATGGTGATCAAGAACTGATTGTGAAAGGCGTAGAAGTTGATGGACGAAAATTTTATAAAATTTATTACGATAAAGAGGTGTAGGATTGAAAATAAAGAGAGCATACAATTATTAATTGTATGCTCTCTTTATTTTCAGTATAAAGTAAAAAATGTCTAAAATAGACATAACGATGGAAAGTCCCTCTTTTGGAGGGATTTAGGGAGGTCGATTAATTAAAATTCAACTTAAACGAAATAGGTAAATGATCACTATATCCACCAAAATAATATGAACCGCCATAAGTTCGGCTTGGCAAATTTTCTTTTTCTTTTTTGTCAAAATATAACATAAAATCTGCTTTAAAAATATCTACGTCGCTAATCCAAACTTTATTTTGTTTTCCACAAAGATTACCAGTTGTGATGACATGGTCGAGCATATCCCATTTTCCCTTAAAATTGTATGTACCTTTTCCCTCGGCAAGTAAAGGTTGTGTGATGTCATACAGGCTTTTTGCTTCCGTTTTATCGTTTACGATACTCGCTTTTAAGACAGTTTTGATGCTGTTGTTATCAAAATAATCGTTCAAATCGCCCATGATAATGATTTGTTCATTGCTATTTTTTGACTGAACTTTTTCGATGTTTTTCATCAATTGAGTTGCTGCAAAAACGCGTTTTTCGTCACTTTCTTTTTGTCCTTCGCGGCGTGACGGCCAATGATTGAGGTAAAAATGAATCGTTTTACCGTTCACTTTTGCGTTTACGTGTAAAATATCGCGTGTATAATCTGGTTTTTTAGTTTTTGAATTAGTCAATTGTACAGTTATCTTTTCCGAACTTGTAACTTTTACAAAATTTTTATCATAAATAAAAGCGACATCAATACCACGTTCGTCTGGCGAATCGTAGTGAACGGCACTGTAATTGTTTTCGCCCAGCGTTTTTGCAATATCTTCCACAACCGATTTGTTTTCAATTTCGCAAACGCCAATAATGGCAGGTTTTCCCATTTCATTAAAAACACGAGTTATGTTTTTTAACTTTTTTTGGTAGCGCTCGGCAGTCCATTCATTTTTGCCATCTGGCGTGAATTCATCGTCGTTAGTTTTGGGGTCGTTTACGATGTCAAAGAAATTTTCGATGTTGTACCATGATGCTAAAACCTGTTTTGTATCATTTTTTTGAGCTTGACTCAAAAAAGAAATTAACATTAAAATATTGATTAATAGTGTTTTATACATTTTTATTATTTATTATTGTTTAATTTAAAAAACTTCTTCTTGTTCATTTGTCCAAGGCGGCGATACGATGCAAAGGAAATCCAAGTCTTCATTTCCGATATTTTTTATATATTGATTTGCGCCAGCTGGAATCAACAAATAATCGCCTTTTTCCAAAATATAAGATTTTTGCTCTATAAACGCTTCACCGACACCTTTTAGTATGTAATATAATTCAGAACTTTTGTGCAAAATATGCGGAATGGATTCGCGCCCAACTTCGACAGTCGCGTGCGCAAGACTGTAATTGATGCCCACGCCATCATTTGTTGGGCTTAGTAATTCCTTGATGATTGTCAAATCACCTGCAATGAACGATGCAACGGATTTTGTAGATTTTTTCATAGTATGAAATTAAAAAAAAACGACCAAAAGAATTGAATCTTTTGGTCGAAAATGTCGGCGCTATAGGGCTCGAACCTATGACCTCTGCCTTGTCGAGGCAGCGCTCTAAACCAACTGAGCTAAGCACCGAATGTGATTTATGAATCGAGCGCAAAAATAATCAGTTATTGACAATAAACAAATTTATGGTGCATTAATTTTTGATTTATGATAAAAAATGTATCAAGTACATTCGATTGATAATTGAATATACAAAGTTATTATTTTTAAAATATAACACGCCCAATTATCAATTGGCCGCACTTAACACGGCCAATTACCAATTGGCCGCACTTACTCCCTCCTTTGGAGGGTTGGGGAGGTCGCTTTCTAAAATTTATAAGTCGGTTTCATATAATCTATGCTTGGAATCGTATTTCCACTAAAATCAAATAATGCGCAATTTTCCCAACTTGAGCCAGTTCCCCAACGGTCTTTCATGGACGAAGTAATCCAAGCAGGTTCCCAATATTGTACGCCGCTACCACCAGCTGAAATGACGGTTTGCGTCAAATCTTGCAAATATCGCTTTTGTTCAGCTTGTGTAAGCGCGTAATTTGTCGCATTTTCATTATTCGATATAAGGTTATTGTAGGTGTCTGCATTTTTGTCGGTCCAAGGAAAAGCGGTTTCGACAATCATCACTTTATAAGTATATGTATTGCGTAAAGTGTTGATTATCTTGCCAATAGCTTCTAATGACTTTACAGTTGTCCATTTATTATAATGAGAAAGACCAATAATATCAAAATCATGTACAGCTCCACTTGTTTTAATACCTTTTACCCACCATTCAGCATCTTGCAGCTGTGCTACTTGTAGGATTATCTGCGGTTTTATGCTCGAATTTTTAGAAAATTCACGAACCGCTTTGATGCCACTGTTCAACAAAATCCCACAGTTTACGAAATTATTGTTTTCAATTTTGCCAATCGGGTGTAGCAAGCCAAAGTTGATTTCGTTGCCAATCTGAATCATTTCTGGCGTTAAGTTTTTCGATTTCAAATACGTTAAAATCGCAAAAGTATAGTTATAAACGGAGTCTTTTAAGGCATCTATTTTTAGATTTTTCCAAGCATCTGGTGTCAATTGTTTATTCGGATCGGCCCAATCGTCTGAATAGTGCAAGTCGAGATTGACGGCCATTCCTTCGGCTTTAGCGCGTTTTATGGTGCGCTCCACGTCTGCCAAATCGCTGTAAATTTTGCCGCTATTCAAGGCTTTGTACCAAGTCGGATTGTGCCACAGTCGAACGCGAACTGTGTTGCAACCATGATTTTTGAATATTTTGAAAACATCTTTTACTGCGCCCGAATCTCGATAAACGCCACCATTGTCTTCAATTTGGTTTACATAAGACAAATCTGCACCCATCGAAAATTTGTCCCAATTGTAGGCATTTCCAGTAATCTGATCTGTTTTCGGTGGAGTAGGAATGGGCGAACTATTTGATTTTTTACAAGCAAATATTAAAATAAAAAAGCATAAAAAAAGTAAAATGTTTTTCATAAATAACTGATTTTCAATTTATTATTAATAAAAATAAAATTTATACAAAAAAAGCACATTTTCTTGATATGAACAAGAAAATGTGCTTTTTATTTATGAAAGTGATATTTTAATAAAAATTATTCCTCAAAGAGCATTAAACCCAATGCTCTTTCCTTAGGGATTTCGACACTAAGGATTACACTACCTTCATCTGGATAAACACTATAATTACCATCGAATTTTTTGGTTTCGATGTATTTTCTAACTTTATCTTCATTTTCCATGAAACATGGAAATAATTCGTCAATAGTCGCAGCACTTGTTTTGGGTTGGCCAGCAAAATAAGCTATTTTAATTTTATTTTTTTTGGTACAATCAGTTGCTTCTTTACCTGTTTCATCAAATTGTTTTGAGTATCGAGCTATTTTGCCAAGTGCAACTATATAAAGTTCAAGGCATAATTGACCGTCGTATTGCTCATTAAATATAAGTGTTTTAACACCATGCGCAGACATATCGCTCACGTCCTTTGGATCTTTAAACAATGTTTCAGTTTGCGAGATTAGTTTACCTTTAAGGTCTAGTTGTGCTAAAACAAAGCCCGAAGGTGTGCCAAAATTCTCTAGCTCTGACATTAATCTTTTTGACGTAAGTTTTGATTTTGATAACAAAGCGTAATGAAAAATTTTAGTTCCATCTTCTGATATACGTAGCCTGCCATAACCTGTGTCAATCATGTTTTCTAAGACTGGATCATAAGCGCGATCTTTTGGTGGAAATAATCGTCTATAAGCATTTGTGATATAGTCATAACTTGGGATGATATTCATGGGTTTATTTTTCGAAATTGGTTGATATGTAAATTTTGAACTAACTACTCCTTTTGTAATATCTATCAAAATAACATTCACAAAATCTCTATATTCTTTATCCAGATCGTGTTGATACAGTAATACTGTATTTTCAGAAACGCCACCATAAGACCATTCACTAAACTCTTGCTTACCTGTATTTGCAGGAAGTTCAATTGCTTTGACTGTAAGTTTTAATGTTTCATTGTCATACTGAGCTATAAAAAATCCTTTTTGTTCTTTTTTATGTATATATAAAGCACATAAACTATTCATGGTTGTGAAAGTTGCAAGTCGTAAACCAATATCTCGATTTTTATCTTTATCATTTTCAATTTCTACAATTCTAAGTTTTCCCTTGTTGTCGATTTGATGTACTTTATGAGGAGCAGATAAAAAAAGGCTACTATATCCATTTTTTTGAAAATAAATATAATTTGGATTTTTTTTATCAAAAATTGGACCTGAATCAACATTTTTCATTTCTGTTTTCCACTCTTGTTTGTCAAGTTTTGGAGAATATTTATACAAATTACAAGAAAAAAGAGGGCTTATGGCTATCGAATTTGTGCTAGTGATTAACCAAAAGCCATTATCTTTTGAATAAAAACCCATATCCATTTTTTCATCTCTATTCAAATCTAAAGATGCTTTTGCAGTTTGCGCTTTAACTTGAAAGTTAAAAAAATTGATCAGTATTAAAAATAAGCAGTAATAATTTTTTTGATTGAATTTCATAACTTTACATTTTCTTTTTTAGGTTTAAAAATTCACTTTACTCTTAGACTTTGATGATTTTATGCTACCTCTATCAGACGTGCCGAAATAATAGATTGTATTGAAGCCAAGATAACTTTGTTTCCAAATTTGGTCTCCATCGCGGTAAGTATTAGGTAATCCTGCTTTGTATCGCAAAGAAAACTGAAGTGCATCATTTACATTGTACAAAACCTCTCCAACTAGACCGAAATTTGGTAAACTATATAAAAATTTTGGATCATAGCGTTCCGTGCTAACGTTTGGTTTGTAATAGCCCCAAAATTCATTACTTGAAGTTGCACTATAATTGCTTTTAGTGAGGTTTACAAAAACACCTAATCCAGCTTTGTAATGCTGTTCTTCGCCAAAACCCTTGAGTAATGTATAGGTAAAATCGAGTGAAAACATATTTAAGGATTTATCACCTTTTGATACAAATTCGATGTTGTTATTAACTTCTTCTAATCTATGCAATTCACTTTTTAATTTGTAAAAAGAAAGTAGTAAATCGCTTGTCATTTCGATAGTTGGAGTAAACGTGTAGTGAAACGCAATGCCTGGCGCAAATGAAATAGGATGATTTAGTTTTACTTGATTTTTTGTATTAATCATAACCGAACTAACTTCTGTTCTAAGTCCAAGGAATGATTGCGCCTTTATATAGTTGGCTAACATGGTTACTGAAATGAATAAAAAGATTAATTTTTTCATAGAAAAATAGTTTAAAATGTGACATTTATTAAATAAAAAATTGATTGTAAATATGGATAACAAAAAACGCTCCTTTTCTTGAAGATTTCAAGAAAAGGAGCGTTTTTTAGAAAAATAATATTTTAAATCTGTAAAGTCTTAAATAAAAATCAATTTTTAATCAATTTTATCTAGGCAAAATTCTGATTTCCGTTTCTGGAATATGAATGGTTCTCATTTGAGTTGTACGTTGATCCATATCTAGCGAGCCGTTTTCTAAACGCAACACGCCACGTGGACAAACTGCCGAGCAAATGCCGCAACCGACACAACTTGAACGGACAATGTCTTGTCCTTTTTGCGCATAAGCCTTCACGTCAATGCCCATTTCGCAAGCCGAAGAACAGTTGCCACATGAGATACATTGACCTCCATTTGTAGTGATGCGGAATCGTGAAAAATACTTTTGTAAAAGACCTAAATAACCAGCCATCGGACAGCCAAAACGACACCAAACTCGACTACCCATAATTGGATAAAAACCAACACCAACTACACCCGAAAACGCTGCACCGATGAATGCGCCGTACCATTTTGAAAGTAAATCGCTATTGAGAAACAACAATTGATGCGAACCCGTAACGCGTGCATAAAGCACCATAAATGTCATTAAAGTCACAAAAATCAATACACTATAAAT
>JAYUJV010000300.1:0-7716 GCA_043764975.1 Saprospirales bacterium | reverse complement strand
GCATCAACGATAGAGTAGCGCTGATGCTCGAACTTGGGCTCGAACAAGAAGCAAAAAACTTGCATCCATACAAAGATTTAAACGCGTTGCAGACCGTTGGCTACAAAGAATTTTTTGAATATTTTGATGGCCATACAACCTTTGATACGGCCGTAGAACTCATTAAACAGCATAGCCGAAACTATGCCAAACGACAGCTCACGTGGTTCAGAAAATACGGCGATTGGACAACTTTTAGTCCAACACAAACAGCTGCGGTCATTGATTTTATAAACAAAAAAATAGAAGAAAAAAGCTAATTGTATATAAGATTTTAGTGATTAAATTCGTATTAATTTGTATTTTTAAATTTTATTTCAAAACTTTGTGAAATTTTATTTTTTAATTTACGATTCTTGTAATTTGTAAAATTCGCTTTCAAATTCGTGTATAAAAACCGTTGGTATTTATACCAATTTTAAACATGAATTTCAATAAATATGTACAAACTTAATTTAAAGTGTACCAACTACCTTATGTCAAAATATATTATCTCATTAGGCTTTTTTTTAGGTTCAATAGCTGAAAATACTTTTGCTCAATCTATCGTTCCGATTCAATTAGATAGGCCAGACCAAACTGAATGTCCTTTTATTGTTCCGAAAGGATATATTCAAGTTGAAAATGGATTTACGTTTGAAAAAATAGATAACAATACCAAGACCATTAATTTTCCTACGGCACTTTGGAAATACGGCGTGAATGAAAAATTTGAATTGCGATTGATTACCGAAACGGCTTACACCAAACAAAATACCGAAACCAATATTGGCTTGATGCCAATAACTGTTGGGTTTAAATCAAGTTTGTGCGAAGAAAAAGGATTGATGCCCAAAACATCGTTTATCGGACATTTAACGACATCGAACGTTGGGAGTAAAACTTTTCATACGGCCTTTGTTGCGCCATCTTTTCGATTTACGATGCAACATACACTAACAGAAAAAGTTGCGCTCGCTTATAATATTGGTGCAGAATGGGACGGCGAAAATGCCACGCCAACTTATATTTATACATTGACAACTGGCGTTTCACTCACAAATCGACTTGGCGCTTATGCCGAATTGTATGGTTTTATTGGTACAAAATCAAGCACGAATCACAGAGCAGATGGAGGATTTACGTATTTAGTTTCCAATAATTTTATGGTCGATATTTCTGGTGGAGTCGGTTTGACCAATAATGCGCCCAAACAATACGTTTCGTTGGGTGTTTCGTATAGGTTTAGAGTCAAGGCCCACCCCAGCCCTCCCAAAGGGAGGGAGAAAGAAAGCGGGATTTGAAAACGTATTAATTTATGCAATTATTAGTAATTCATAAGTAGCTGATAATCAATATATTAAAACCCGAAATTAATTAAAAACTTGTAACAAACTCTCGATTTTCGATTTTCGACTCTCGATTAATAGACTCGTAACAAACTTTCGACTCTCGATTTTCGACTCTCGTTTATAAACTTTCGACATTAAAAAAGAAATATGCGCATTTGGAAAACTGATTTTACAGTAGAAGGACTCAACAACGCTCAGACTGGTAACATGGGCCAACACCTCGGCATAGAATTTACGGAAATTGGCGACGATTACCTCGTGGCGCGTATGCCAGTGGACGAGCGGACAAAGCAGCCGATGGGTTTGTTGCATGGTGGCGCATCTTGCGTATTGTCCGAAAGTTTGGGAAGCGTGGCGTCGCTTTTATGCGTCGAAAACACGAATACACATAGTATAGTAGGCGTAGAAATAAACGCCAATCATTTGAGTTCAGCGCGGTCAGGTTTCGTGTTTGGCACGGTGCGCCCGATTCGAGTTGGTCGCACGTTGCAAGTTTGGAATACAGAAATCAAAGACGAAAAAGGTAAACTATTATGCGTCAGTCGATTGACAGTTGCAGTTGTGCCGATTACATAAGTTATTGATAATTAGTATTTTGTGCTATTTTTTTTAATTAAATTCCTTAAATTCGATTTTTGAAACTTTGTTTTAAAACTTGGTGGAATTTAATTATTTATCTAAGATTCGTGTAATTTGTAAAATTTGCTTTCAAATTCGTGTTTGATAACAATTGGCATTTATGCCAAATTAGAAATATTAATCAGCAATTTTAAATTTAAATATTTTCATTTTTAAATAAAATAAATTCAAACTAAATATAATGAAAAAAAATCTACTGTTTTTATTCTTCTGTTGCTTTACAGCAAATCTATTCGCGCAAGACGCGAACATTGTTCAAAAATCGCACATTACTTTTCCAGGTCAAACCTTGGCCAATATTTGTGGCTATGCCGTAAATGGTAAAGAATATGCGCTTCTCGGTGCCTCGAAGGGTATGATTATCATGGACGTTACGAATCCTGTCACGCCGAAGCAAATCAATCAATATCCTGGGCCTGACAACCTTTGGAAAGAAATCAAAACCTACAAAAACTACGCTTACGTAACTTCGGAGGGTGGACAAGGTTTACAAATCATTGATTTATCGACCTTGCCCGATACCACAAAAAAGTATAAATTTTATACTGGCGATGGCGCAATTTCTGGCAAATTAGGTAAAATCCACGCCTTGCATATCGACGAAAAGAAAGGTTTTGTGTATTGTTATGGTGCAACTGGCATCGCAAAAGGCGGCGCGGTCATCATGGACATTGGCACTGATCCTTGGAATCCAAAATATGTAGGTATGTATGATGTCGATTACATCCACGACGGTTACGCCATCAATGATACCTTGTTTGGTTGCCATATATATGGTGGTTATTTTTCGATTATCGACATGAGCGACAAGACGAAATTTAAGGTTATTAATACTCAAAAAACGCCAACGGTGTTTACGCACAATGCTTGGTTGAGCGACAACCACAAAACGATATTCACGACGGACGAAAATACTGGCTCATATATGGGTTCGTATGACATTTCAGACCCATTAAATATCAAGTTATTGGACAAGATTCGCTCGAATACAAGCTCCAAAACACCTGGCTCAATTGTGCATAACACGCACATCCTCAACGATTTCGCAATCAATTCGTATTACAAAGATGGTATCACAATCGTAGATTGTCATAAGCCAGACAACCTCGTAGAAGTGGCAAGTTTCGACACTTATCCGCAAGGCAGCGGCGATGGTTTTGAAGGCGCTTGGGGTGTTTATCCATTTTTGCCGTCAGGTACAATCGTGGTTTCTAACATCGATGAAGGCTTGTATGTGCTTTCGCCAACGTACAAACGCGCCGCTTATCTCGAAGGTAAAGTGACAGATAAAGACACTAAATTGGCTTTGCTCGATGCGACTATTTCGCTCGATAATCGCCTATATGCAGCGACTACTTCGGATATAAAAGGCTTGTACAAAACTGGTTTGGCAGACGAAGGTACGTTTGATGTAGTGGTATCGAAAGCAGGATATTTTCCCCTAAAAACCAAAGCAATTTTGGTGGCTGGCAAAGTGACAATTCTCGATGCACCACTCGAAGCAGAAGGTTATCTGAATGGAGTTGTAGTCGATGCAGCAACAAATAAAGGGATTCCGAATGCTCAAATCAAGATTACGGAGGCGACCAATGTTTACGAAACAGTTTCTGATGCCAACGGAAACATCAAATTGCCTGGTTCATTTAAGGCAACTTATAACGTATTGGCTGGTGCTTGGGGTTATAAATATTCAAACTTAAAAAACCAAACGATTAATATCGCAAATAGTTATGTTGTAAAGTTAAGCAAAGGTTACGAAGATTCGTTTGAGTTCGATTTAGGTTGGACAACAGAAGTTTCGGCAGCTAACGTGACTGGTAAATGGACGCGTGGCGTACCTGTTGCGACTGATTTTAACGGTTCAGTTTGTAATCCAGGCGCGGACTCTAACGATGAAGGCACACAATGTTACGTAACTGGTAACGCAGGCGGCGCAGCTGGTGACGATGACGTGGACAACGGAACAGTTACGCTTACTTCGCCCAATATTGTTTCTAATTCATTGACAAAAACGATTTCTTACAATTATTGGTTCTTCAATGCAGGCGGAAGCACTGCCGCTAATGATACTTTATCAATCTACACAAAGTCGGGAAATAAGAAAACCTTGGTTCAAAAACTCTTGAACTCTAACGGTTGGGTAAGCAAAAAAAATCCATTGTATTTTGCTGATGGTACTAATTTTCAGATGATATTTGAAACAAGCGACAATCTACCTGGTCACTTGGTAGAAGCGGCGATAGACAACATACAGTTCGGTGTAATATCCGCAACTTTGGAGCTTGATGCGAGTTTAGCGCTCGAAATTTTACCTTCACCATTTGTTAGCACAGCTACGATGCGTTATAATTTAGAGCAAAACGAAGCCGCAACGTTGAAGATTTTTAACACTTCGGGTCAGTTAATAGAAGCCATCAAACTCAACTCGAATGTAGGCGAAGTCGAAATCGGTAAAAATTATGCGACAGGTACTTATATCGCACAATTATTTACAAAAACAGGCTACGGCAAAGGTTTTAAGTTTGTAAAAATGTAGCACCGAATTTATTCGGTATTTGTATAATTTATAAAAACCTAAACAACGAATTTATTCGTTGTTTAGGTTTTTTTTAGATGCGTAAACACCATCACTTATGATTTCAACTTTTAAATACAATAAATCAATACATTATTTCACGATTGCTGCTTTGTGTCTTGGCGTAGCTGTCCGATTGGCAGTCTATTTTCAGCAACGCTCCGTTTTTCTCGATGAGGCTAATTTAATTCAAAACCTGATTGAACGACCATATTTAGGTTTATTTCAAAACTTGAATTATCAGCAATATTCGCCGCCACTTTTTTCAGTTATTACCAAATTTATCATTTCTAATTTTGGTAACAATGAATTGACCATTCGTTTATTTCCTTTGCTTTGTGGTGTGGCAACGTTGTTTTTATTTTATGCTTTCGCAAAAAAATATTTAGCACCATTACCTTTGTTTTTCGCCGTTTCATTCATGGCTTTCGATAAAGTGTTCATTGATTATTCGACCGAATGTAAGCAATATGCGAGCGATGCTTTTGTAAGCGTTGGTTTATTATATTTATCACAAATCATTGATTATCAATATTTTAATTTAAAAAAAATAAGTATTTGGGCATTCGTTGGAGCATTTGCTATTTGGCTTTCTATGCCAGCAGTTTTCGTATTGGTCGGCGTTGGGTTTTATTATGTATATTCATTTTATAAAAATAAAGATTTTAAAAACATTGGTTTTTATGCGCTCGCAATTTTGTTTTGGATGATCAATTTTGGTATTTATTTTATCCTCATTTTAAAAAAAGATGCTACATCGAACGCTTTGCGCGAATATCACAACGATTATTTTTTTGCATTTCCACCTACTAACACAATACAAATAAAGTTACTTTCACAACAAATTATTGGCATCATAGATCATAGTATCGGTAAAACGGCCGTTGCCATCGCTATAACGCTCGTTGCTTGGTTTTTTGGATTGATAACACTTTTTAAAACCCAAAAATCTATTTTTTTATTAATAACCTTACCTGTATTTGCTAGTTTGGCAGCGTCTGCTTGTTCATTATATGCTATACCAGCGCGCCTAATGTTATTTTTTTTACCCTTGTTAATATTTATAAGTTGCATAGGTTTTCAGAAAATCATGACTTTCAAAATTCCATTTTGGATTATCACACCTTTACTTTTCATCGTGTTGGCAGTTCAGCAAAATCTAAATTATCTCTACGAACCATTCCACAACGACAATGCCGAAATCCGCAATGGTCTTCAATATATTGAGCAAAACGCTCAACTCAACGACTTGGTTTTTCTACACCACATCGTTGCGCCAATCGGTAATTATTACCTCAATAATTATGATAAACCATTGAAAATCAAGAATATACATTTTGCAAAATACGTTTGTTGTTATGGCGAACAAATCCAGTTAGACATCAAACAAAAACAAACCGAAGGCTACAAACGAATTTGGATTGTAAACGATACCAAAGACGAAACGCTCATCAAATTTGCCGAATCGCAAGGCAAAATATTAGATCGATTCGATTTTCAAAGAGGATATGTGCTGTTGTATGAAAGATAAAAGACCTAAACAAAAACCTACTCCGACCCTTCCAAAGGAAGGGAGTACTAATGCAGATTAAGACCTACCCTAACCCTTCCAAAGGAAGGGAATAATAACGTAGATTAGACCTACCCCGACCCTTCCAAAGGAAGGGAGTACTAACGTAGAAGACCTACCCTAACCCTTCCAAAGGAAGGGAACGCTAATTTAGATTGTAAACTTGATTATAAAATAGTAATCACAAAAAAAGGTGTAAAATATTGACAATCAATATTTTACACCTTTTTTAATGCTCTCCGATAGCGTTCCCCTCCTTCGGAGGGGTTAGGGGAGGACTACTCTCCGATAGCGTTCCCCTCTTTTGGAGTGGTTAGGGAGGACTACTTCACATCAGCACCGCTACGCAACAAAAGTTGAACACCTTTTGCTGCACCAGTTGCCGTAAATTCAGATGCGATACCAGTTACGCTTACTTGCGTAGCAGGAGCTGTATCGGCATTGAAAGTAGCCAACAAGACTGTATAAATATCAATTGGACCACCGGTTGCGTCCGTTAATTTTACAGTACCTTTTGTAGCGTTGGTTGTGCCACGTGCAGCATCATAATATTTACCACCAGTGATGGTTGCATTTTTGATTTGAACCAACGTCGATTCATAGTTTTCAAAACCAGCTATATAATTCGCAAGTGTGACAACTGTAGGCGTTGGCAAAGTACCTTTCGATACAAATTTTGAATTTGCAAGCACCACTTTGCTCAATTGCAAAAGACCAGAGTATTCGCTTATATCCGCGCCTGAAATATCTGCTTCAATTAAGTCGCCCACTACGAAAGTATGTGCTTTGTCAAAACGTATCGTGATACCTTTTCCGTCAGCACCTTGTACTACGCAATTTAAAACACTACCGTTTTTGTTATCTTTATCCGAAATCACGATACCACGTATAGCTGTAGCGGCTGGAGCCGATACCAACGCACCACTGAACAAATTACGAATCGTACCGATGGTTTCGATTTTGTTTGTACCGCCGCCGCCAGTTGTACCGCCGGCATCCGTTACGTCAGCTTTGCTACGCATAGCCAATTGGTAAGTTGTGTTGAATTGACCAACCACACCAGTTACATTAATGTTGTTACTGATTGGTGCATCTGCTGCAAATGAAGCAGTTGTACCAGTATAAAGCGTCATTTTACCAGTTTTATCGTCTATAATGATATTACCACCATATTTTGTAGCGTTATTAGTACCAGCTTTATCGACTGTAATTAATGTACTTTCATTGTTTTCAAAATCAGCGATTAATGCGCCAATTGTTATTTTCTTTGGTGTTGGTAACGTACCTTTTCCTTGAGATTTTGCGTTTGCAATCGGACAATTGTTGAGTTGCAATAAGCCGTTGTATTCACTGATTTCGACACCGCTAATCGTGATTTCTAAGGCTTCGCCAAGTGCAAAAGTGTTATTCGCATCAAAACGAATCGCGATACCTTTTCCGTCAGCGCCTTGTATAATCATGTTTTTACCAGTTGTGTTGCCGTTGTCTTTGTCAGAAATGACTACACCAGCTATTTTTTTGTTTGCTGGCGCGTTCGTAATTGCACCTGTAAACAATGCGCG
>JAYUJV010000299.1:0-2848 GCA_043764975.1 Saprospirales bacterium | reverse complement strand
CCACAGCAACCAAATACGACATTAGTCGCGCCGAACAAGATCGCTTTGCGATTCAATCTTACCAGCGTGCCGCCGCCGCTACTGCCAACGGAAAAATGGCTGCCGAGATTACGGCCGTTACCGTTTCGGGCAAAAAAGGTGATATTATCGTTGGCGAAGATGAAGAATTTAAGAACGTGATGTTCGATAAAATTCCTTCGTTGCGCCCAGCTTTTAGCAAAGACGGAAGCGTAACGGCTGCCAACGCATCGACCATCAACGATGGTGCCGTAGCACTCGTGTTGGCAAGTAAAGCTGCTGTTGAGAAGTATGGCTTGAAGCCAATCGCAAAAATAAGAGGCTTCGCCGATGCCGAGCAAGAGCCACAATGGTTCACGACGGCACCAACCATCGCAGCGCCTAAAGCACTCAAACACGCAGGCGTAAGCCTTGGCGATATAGATTATTTTGAGGTAAACGAAGCATTTGCTGTCGTGGCATTGGCTTTCGCCAAAGTGATGGGCATATCGGAAGATAACATGAATGTATTTGGCGGAGCAGTTGCACTTGGGCATCCGCTCGGTGCATCGGGTGCGCGTATTGTGACTACCCTCAATAATGTGTTGCAGCAACACGACGCTACGCTCGGCCTTGCAGCTATTTGTAACGGCGGCGGCGGCGCATCTGCTATCGTGATAGAGCGTGTGTAAAGATAGCGACTGACGTTTCAATGATTTTAAAATAAAAATAATCTTATTTGAACTTCAAGTAGGATTATTTTTTTTGTTATAAATAACTGATTATCAATACATTAATCTAATTTTAAAAATATTTATAATATTATTTTAAATAATAGTAGGAAATATGAAAAATAGCTGTACTTTTGCACCACGAAATATCGCGAGATGGAGCAGTTGGCAGCTCGTTGGGCTCATAACCCAAAGGTCACAGGTTCGAGTCCTGTTCTCGCTACAAGTTAAGCGTATAACATATTGATAAGCAATAAGTTATACGCTTTTTTATTTTGTTGTGGTCGCTTTTGTGGTCGAATTTCTCAAAAATCCACTTTTCTCAATGTTTTCACTTCCTATCTTTGTTATCTCCTTAAAACCTAAATCCTGTCGTTAGCTGTATTCCTCCGTTTGAGATATACGGTGTTTTTGTCAATATTCCACTCGTTTGCACACCTCCGTTTGAGTACTGTGTTTGTGACGACAATTGCTGCTTTACACCAATTTGAGGATTTACTTCTATCCCTAACGAGATTCTATTGCTGAGTTGGCATTTAAGACCTAAGCGATAGCCTATAAATATAGCTGTCGTCCTCACATTTCTATCGAATACAAAATCATTACCGTTATAAATATAATTTTGATAAATAAGCTGTTCTGCGCCAGCATTTAAGCCATGATAAAATGTAAATTTTGAAGAAATAGCTTTGTATTTTTCAAATCCGAGACCGATTCCTACCCCGTAAGTCCTATATTGTTGATTTTGAAAAAGGCCACCATTAAAAAATCCATCGATTCGCCAAAATTTATTTTCTTTATTTTCTTTTCGGAACACAACACCTATTGTATTATATTTGCTTACAGTCAAGCCAATTTCGTTGCGATATTTGGTATTGGGGGTATAATCCTTCAATTGCAGAAATTGAGCATTGATGGTATTCAGTATGCAGCACATAGCTACGCCAGTAAGAAAAATGACTTTTTTCATCTCTTTTTAAATTGTTTTTGTATTAAAAATAAAATTGTTTTTGTAATGCTTTAAAGAGAAATGAAGTTTAAAAAACGTTGGTTTGACCTAAAAAAAAAGACTAAATAAGAAAAGACCTCCCTAAGTCCCTCCAAAGGAGGGACTTTCTAACGTAGAGTCATTTTTTTTTGAATAAAAATATTTTAGTATGCTTAATTCTTTTCATGGTTTCTAAGTTTTTACAAAAAATTTAGAAACCATTTCAGTAATAAAAAGAAAGGACAATCCAAGATGGGCAAAAACGAAAAAAGGCAAGAAAACTTACGTTTTACTTGCCTTTTTGAAGTGGTGTGAGCCGGGATCGAACCGGCGACACATGGATTTTCAGTCCATTGCTCTACCGACTGAGCTACCGCACCGAATGCAAAACCACATCGTGATTTTTAATTGCGGTGCAAATATACAGGTATTTTTTATATATACAAGTATTTTTTGTAAAAAAATAAAAAATTATGCGTTTTGATGTACCGATTCTCTAATCACTTGCTCGTAATAAGCCTCGTATTGTGGCGCAATAATCTGAATATCAAAGGCTTGCGCACGTTCGAGCGCATTGTTGCGAAAGGTTTGCAGCAACGCTTCGTCACTCAAAATTTTTATGGCATTGGCGGCCATTTCATCTACATCGCCTACATCGCTCGTGAATCCTGTCACACCATTGATGTTCAACTCAGGCAAACCGCCGCTATTACTGGATATGACTGGCAACTGGCAAGCCATGGCTTCGAGGGCCGCCAAACCAAAACTCTCTTGCTCCGAAGGCATCACGAACAAGTCCGAAACCGCCAATAATTCTTCTACTGCATTTTGTTTGCCGAGGAAACGGACATCGTGGTGCAAGCCTTTTTGGCGCGTCAGATCTTCTAAGCGTTGTCGCTCAGGGCCATCTCCGATGAGTAGCAACTTAGACGGAATCTGTTCATTCACAATCTTGAACATACATATAATGTCATCTATACGCTTTACTTTCCTAAAATTGGAGGTGTGTACCAATATGCGTTCGCCATTTGGTGCAATCGCTTTCTTGAAATGGTCTTTATTGAGTTTACGAAATCGTTCAAAATCAATGAAATTATAAATAACTTTTATGTCTTTATTGATCTTGAATTGC
>JAYUJV010000298.1:0-2852 GCA_043764975.1 Saprospirales bacterium | reverse complement strand
TTAAATTAAGGTTTTTTCCAAATTTGCTTTATCAATATTGCTTTATTAAAAAAATCAATCTTACTTCCACCACATTCTTTATCCAAATTTGTGATGATGCAATCACCACAAGTGACGCAATATTGTACACATTGTTCATCAAGTACTTCGCCTGTACCATCGCACGCTGTACCATTGTCAAAATAATAATAAATTTTTCCCTTGTATGAGTATTCATTAATAAAAGCCTCACAAAAAGCAGTCTTTTTGAACGCCTCAATTTTATTACCTATACAAGTAATAATTACTGGCGTAATGTTCGTTTTTTCCTTTTTACAAGATAAAGCGATACAAAACAAGCAGAAAAAGAGTATTTTTTTCATTTTATAAAAATTATTTTTTAAAATTAGATTTTAAAAACCTGCAATATTAAGGTTTTTTAAAAACAAAGACATACACTTTTAGGTAAATGGTTGGGCTTGGGGAATATATTTTCATTAAAAAATGAAATAAAAGATAAAACGTGACAGGTATTTTGTATCTTAGTGTTGAGAAAACATACTAAACCGCACATACTTATGAGTCAGCCCAGATTACACCTTGGTTTTGAGCAAGCCGTGAATTGGCGTGAAGCGCCTTTTTTGAGGATATTATTCGCTTTTATGCTTGGTATTGGCATCGCTTGGTGTTCTGGTTGGGGCATTTCGTACTCCAGGGTTGTTGTGGCACTGGGGTTTATACAGATCCTTTTGGCGCATTATATGCTTCCAAAAAAAATCGAATATCGTTGGATATTTGGCTTTTGTATGTATTTTTTCATCGCAACCATCGGCTTTTTTGCTGCCAACGAACACGACGAATTGCAATGGAATTCGCATTTTGCAAAAGACCTCGACAGTGAGCCGCATACCATTATTTGTAAAATAACAGAGCAACCAATTGTGAGGAGTTATTTGCGCTTCGAAGCAGATGTACAATGCTTCGATGGCAAAGTCAAAACAGGTCGAATATTGCTCACGACCGACTCTACTACCAATACAGCTGGTCTCGAATACGGTGATTTATTGCAGTGCGAAGTCAAAATCGCCCCCGTAAAACCTGCCTTGAATCCGTATTCGTTTGATGCAAAACGATTTTATAGAATAAAAAATATCCACCATCAAGGTTATAGTTTAGAAACGACGATACACGTCCTCGCAAAACGGCAAGGCAATCCGATTTGGGCGTATTCGATTGATTGTCAGCATAAATTGATGCAAATATTGCATGAATATTTGCCTACGAAAGACGAATTTGCGGTTGGTTCGGCGCTCATCGTCGGCTACCGAAGCGAAATACCTGAAGATGTACTCAACTCATATATCGTCACTGGCGCTATGCACGTTTTGTCGGTATCGGGTTTGCACGTAGGCGTATTGGCAATGTTGTTGCAATGGTTATTTGGTTTCGTAAAAACCAAAAACAGGTATTGGCTTGGCTTCCGTATGATAGCCGAAGTAGGCATGATATGGGCTTTTGCTTTGATAAGTGGCGGCTCATCATCGGTTTTGCGCGCAGCGTTGATGTTTAGTTTTGTGATTGTGGCGCGTACTGTTGGCTCAAAAATCAGCGTTTACAACACGCTCGGCGCATCTGCCATCGTGATATTGGCCTGGAATCCGTATATGTTATTCGATGTCGGTTTTCAACTTTCGTATCTTGGCGTGTTAGGCATTGTGTTTTTTTATCCATTAATTTATCGACAATTTTTCTTCACAAGCTATATCGGCGATCACTTGTGGCAATGGTTGAGCGTTGGTTTTGCTGCACAATTGGTCACTGCGCCATTGAGTATTTATTATTTTCATCAGTTTCCGACCTATTTTTGGTTGTCGGGATTGTTGGTTGTTCCTTTATCGGCGGTTGTGCTGGGTATCGGAATGTTGTTATTTAGTGTTTATGGCATCGGTTTCACGTCGCTCAATTATTTGATAGGCAAATTATTATGGTTTTGCATCTGGATTATGAATACGTGCTTGGGCGCAATGAAACAATTGCCGTATAGTTTGATGAACGGCATTTGGGTAGATTTGCCGATATTAATTGCGTTGTATAGCCTTTTAATCCTATTTGTAGCGCTGTACCTCACTCGAAATATACGTTGGGGCGTGGCTTTGCTGGCAGTCGTGATGTTGTTGTGTATCAATTTTTGTTGGCTACATTACAGCCGAACCACTTCACCCAAACTGACAATTTATAGTGTCAATAAACATACTTTGATTGACATTTTTGACCATTTTGAAATCATAAGTATCAGAGATAGTAGCTTGACCGAACGTGGAGAAAAATTTGCCTCAGAGAACAATCGCATATATGAAGGGATTCATAGACCGCTGAAAAAAGTAATTTTAGAGCATCTGGAAGACCTGACGAGCGAAAGTGCATTTATTTCTAAACAAAACGTCATTTGTATAGGACGAAATAAGATTGCAATCGTTAATAAGTATCAGGCTGCTGTGCCGATACATTGCGAGTATGTACTTTTGGGCGCTATACCAGTCAATGATTTGGCGCAACTCATACAAACTTATACACCACAAAAAATAATATTAGATAGCCGTTTGTCCTACACCAAAACGCAAGAAATGAAAACAAAACTCAAAGCACTCAATCAACCTACAATTGTCCTTTCGGAAGAAGGAGCATATACGATTGAGTAAATTAAAAAACAAAGGAAAAGCGAATTAATTTATGGAAATAGAAAAAAAACTGAAGCAGAGTAAACCGTTCATTTCCGTAGGGCGCATAACTAATAATACAAAAAGAAAGGGGATATGGTATTTTTGCCGTAATGTGCTGATTTATAGTTAGTTGCGTGTGATATAGCGTAGTTT
>JAYUJV010000297.1:0-7768 GCA_043764975.1 Saprospirales bacterium | reverse complement strand
CACGCGTTTCGTCCGATATAAAGGGAGAAGGCGATTCTTCTACCAATTTTTGGTGACGACGCTGAATAGAACAATCGCGCTCCGATAAGTGACAAACGTTGCCAAACTTATCACCTGCAATCTGGATTTCGATGTGTCGCGGTTCTTGTATATATTTTTCGAGATAAACGCCTTCGTTACCGAAAGAAGCGCCTGCTTCGCGACGTGCAGTTTCCCACGCCACCGCAAACTCGGATTCTTCCCAAACAATACGCATACCTTTCCCACCACCGCCAGCCGTAGCCTTCAAGATGACAGGATAACCAACTTCGGCTGCCGTTTTTGCACCCGAAACCGTATCTTTTATGAGGCCAGGTGTGCCCGGTATAACTGGTACACCAGCTTTCATGGCTGTATCTTTGGCGGTAATTTTATCGCCCATCATCGAGATTTGGGCAGCCGTTGGACCTATGAATTTTATACCATAATCGGTACAAACTTCAGCAAAATCAGCGTTTTCGGACAAAAATCCGTAGCCAGGATGCACTGCATCAGAGTTCGTGATTTCGACTGCCGCCATGATGCGCGGTATATTTAAGTAAGATTCTTTGGATAGGTGTGGGCCGATACAAACCGCCTCGTCCGCAAAACGAACATGCAAACTGTCGCGATCCGCAGTAGAATAAACCGCTACCGTTTTTATGCCCATTTCTTTGCAAGTGCGGATAATCCGCAATGCAATTTCGCCTCTATTGGCTATCAATATTTTATTAAACATAGTTGTAGATGGTGCAAAAGTAGTGACTCCGTTGTGCATAATAATTTTATACATTAAAATACAAATAGATAACTACTCATAAGGTTAATAATAAAGGCTTTTGAAGCTAAAAATATTAAGAAATTAGGTAAATACTTGTATTATTCGAGTAAACAGTAAAATTTGTAGCTTTTGGTATTTTCAATTTCAATAGGCAATATACAATTGGCAAACGGCAACGATTTTCGGCCTTTTTGCTTATTGTTCATTGCAAATTGTACTGAGTTTTAGCAAAATATTATAAATCTTACATTTTTCGATGAATGGCTAAGTAGTTACGAAATTAGATATTAATATTTTTTTCAAAGCAATAATTAATTATTAAAATAATCAATTGATTAGGACTGAATTAAAAATATTGATACAATATACTGATTTTGAGTATATTAATTTAGTTATTTTAATTTTCTTAATTCCCTTAATTTTCTTAAAAAAACTACCCTTTAGGATCAACCAAGAACAATACCTGATCGTACTCAACTGGCGAAGCATCGTCGATGCAAACCTTCACGATTTTACCGCTTACTTCAGATTCTATTTCATTGAAAAGTTTCATGGCTTCTACTATACAAACCACTTTACCTGCCGTGATGCTGTCGCCAACATTTACGTAAGCTGGTTTGCTTGGGCCTGCAGTTCTATAAAAAGTACCAACCATCGGAGATTTTACTTCTATCAGACCCGCTGTGCTTTCAGCAGCTGGAGCAGCGGCTTCTAATTTTGGTTGAGGTGCAGCAAGCTCGGCTGGTGCAGTAAGTTGAGGTAAGGCAACTGGCGCTGGCATAGCCATCATTTGAGGTGCAGATTGAACATATTGAGTAACTTGTCCATCGCTAAAATCTTTGGTACGAATCGTGAATTTTGTTTCACCATTGCTGTACTTAAATTCAGTGATGTTGTTCTTGCTCATCATCTTTATGAGCTCTTGGATTTCTTTCATATCCATTGTCCAACTATATTTTAAGATTTAAAATTTGGTTTTATTTGATTCGTTTTATCAAAGGTAATAAACTTCTACTTGATTTTTTTATTTGTAAACTAATTTTTTCTCTACTAATTTTATTTCTAATTTTATTAAAATTGAATCGAAATTGAATTGAAAAAAAATTATGCGCAATATATTGATAATCAGCTATTTATATTTTAAATAAAATGCTAAATACTAAAAAAACAAGGCTAAAATAAAACAACAAAAAACCTGTCCGATACATATAGATCTGACAGGTTTTTTGAATAATATTGATTCGATTAAGCCTTTACGCGTTCCACGTAAGAGCAATCGGTTGTGTTTATTTTTACGAAATCGCCAGTATTGATAAACAAAGGTACTTTTACTTCAGCACCAGTTTCAAGTGTTGCATACTTAGATGCGTTGGTTGATGTATTACCTGCTACTGCTGGTTCAGCATACGTAACTTGCAAAACCAAACTCAAAGGCAAATCTGCACTCAAAGGAATGTTTTTATCAGCGTGGTACAAAACTTCTACGTCCATACCTTCTTTCATCAATTTTGAGTTCGTCACCATGTCTGGATCGATGGCTGTTTGCTCAAAAGTTTCGGTATCCATCAAGTTTAAACCTGATTCGTCTTTGTACAAAAACTGCATTTTACGACGCTCTACACGTACTTCATCTAACTTGTGGCCAGACGGGAAAGTAGGATCTACGACTTTGCCAGTCGTTACACTTTTAAGTTTGGTACGTACAAAAGCTGGGCCTTTGCCAGGTTTTACGTGCAAAAATTCGATGACTACGAATATATCGTTGTTGTGCTCAAAACAAAAACCATTGCGGATATCTGATGTAGATGCCATTGTATTAATTTGATGTAAATAATTTATGAAAATAAAAATATGTTTTTCTTCAAAAACGGTGCAAAGGTAAGTTTATTAATTGATAATTAAAAATTGAACCTTGAAATATTCGTTTAAAATCTTATCTATTAAACAATTATTGCCCAATTCACTATATTTTGCTAACTTTTTGACTCAATTGACAATTAGTAATTTTAGCAAAGTGTATGTAGTTTTAACTTTTAATAAAATATCGAATATCAAACAAGGAATTTTGAATATCGAATATTACATAGCTCAAACAAGGATTATCATTGCTGCTCTACAAGATTTCGATATTCGATATTCTACTTCGATATTCGATATTTTTTTTCTGACACTTAAAAAGGTAAAACCTTATACAATAGAGTATAATACTAATGCAATACTCAGTTTTTAAATTACTTATTACGCACTCAAATAAGGTTTTCTTATAAAAAAAATAAAAGACTATACTTTTTTTTTTGAAAATATAACATTCCCAATCACCGATTGGCTTCACTTATGGCTTTTGCGACCAAATTTTTGATGCGCTGCGCTAAAATGACCAGCCGAAAGTGCAGCTGCAATCGATAATTCGCCAGCCAGAATGACGGCGCCACATATTTCGGCATATTTGCGCGCATTACCTGCGCCATAACAACCCATGAGTTCCAGACATTCGCGCTGTGTGGGCAAACCTGTGCCACCGCCAACTGTACCGACTATCAAGTTCGGCAACGTTACGCTGGCATATAGCGAGCCATCTTTCTGATGCTCCAATCGCGTGATGCCCATCGCGGCTTCCGCCACGCAAGCCGCATCTTGACCAGTGGCAATAAACATGGCCGTCAATCCATTGGCATAATGACCTTGTGCGCCAATCGCACCACTTTGTATGATGCCCAACGTAGAAGTTCGCCAATATTCAGCGATGAGTTCGGGTGTGGTTTTGAGAACTTCATTCACTATTTTTTCGGGCAAAATGATTTCTGTTGTCACTTTTTTGCCGCGCACATTCGAGAAAGACAACGATGTTGCTTTTTTATCGCCCGAATAATTGCTTTCCAAAAACCAAAAATTGGGTTTCATTGGCGAATCGGCCACTATATATTTACAGATTTGGTCGGTACAAATCGTGACCATATTTTGACCTGCTGCATCGCCAGTATGAAACTCAAACGTCAAAATGACGTGATTGCCTTCTATGTTCATGCGCATATCCATCAACTTTGCATATCGGCTCGCTTGCGACGTGATGGCTCGAAATTCGTCCATCTGTAACAAAAGCCAAGCGACAAAATGACCCAAATCGCCCATGTTATCGAACTTAAACACTGGGCTTCGTTGCACGCCTTCTACCAAACAAATCGAAGTTGCACCGCCAGCCAGATAGCAAGCCTTCGCACCCCGATGGTACGAGGCCACCAATGCACCTTCGCTCGTGGCCAAGGGTACAAAATAATCGCCATGTGCCGCAGAACCGATGACGCGTACTGGGCCAATAACGCCAGTCGGTACCATAGACATTCCGATATAGTTTTCGATATTGCCTTCGAGCCGTTTTTTATCCTCAAATGGTATTTTACCAGTCAGATAATCAAGCGATTGGTTGGTTTCAGCTTTCAAAAAATCAAGTCTTTTGCGCGTACTTTCTTCCGTTACGTTCAATTCGATAGGCAAACGGTCGTTTTTTACATCGCTCACGGTCTTGTTTTCAATGTCGTGCAAAAGTTCATTAAAATCGCGAAAACTGTTTAGATTTCGTATCGCATTGTTTGTTTTTTCAAAATTGGAAGCCATATTTGTTTGTTTTGATGTTTTGTTTACTTGATTTTTCTATTTTACAATAAAAACGTTAAAAATAGTTTTTTCTGTTGGATTTGCAAAATAAATCTTAAAATAGTGTTGTATTTTGAGGTTTAAACTATTATGCTTTACGTTTTCATTTCAATTCCCACGAAGTGGTTAAACATTAATAACCTTCAGTGAAACTTAAGGTATAAGAAACAACGTTGGCTGCAACCACGAAGTGGTTGAACTTGTACTACTTAGTTTGTAGATAATCGTTCAACCACTTCGTGGTTGTAGCTTACTGTTCCTCAATTATCCCAGTTTCACTGGGATTTATTAATATTCAATCCCTTCAGGATTAGGTTTAGTATTCCATTTTTTTTTAAAGTAAAACCATAGACACTTCTACTCAAAACAACCCACAAAACAAAAGAAGGACTTCGCTTTGCGAAGTCCTTCTTTTATAAATACCTAAATATCAGTAGTTTACAACTAAAAATATTTACTTTTTAGCTGCTGCTCGGCCGCGTTTGGCTACGACTGGCACAGGCAAAGCCTTGTTGAGTGCCACAGCTTGCGCCTTCAATTCTACTGGATTGAATGGCAACGCAACATCTTCTTCCATTTTTATGGCGCGATTGAACATATCGACCGCTTCGGTGTATAACTCCATTTCCATCAATGATTTTCCGTAAAATACAAGTGCCGTTTTGCGTTTCTTGAAGTTCGGATCTGTCGCCTTGAACTCGCGTTTCGTAAAAAACTTGAACTCAAACAATGCTTTTTCAAATTGCTTCAACTGAAAATGGGTTTCGCCTTTCAAGTTGCGCGCTTGCCAATACATTGGCTGCATCGGAAACGTGCGCTTGATGGTACATTCGAGGTCATCGATGGCTCCCGCTTGATCTTTTAGATACAACTTTACCAATGCACGACCATAATAAGCGTCAGCATGATGTGGATTGATGTCTATACTTTTGTTGTAATCGTATAGCGCATCTTTGTAGTTTTTCAATTTTATGTTCACGTATCCACGACGCTCATACGCAAGTGCATGACGTGCGAATCGCTCAATAGCTGTCGTCAAAGCATCTTTTGCTTCGGTTGGCGTGCCGCTTGCAAGTACGTTTTTGCCATGCAAAAATGCCTGAACTGCCGTTTTATCGCCTTTCGGCTCTACATAATGATAGTGTAATGGTGTCGTGTTGCCTTCTTCCGTCATCCAAGCCATGGTATGGCCGGCTATGGCAAACTCGGCCATATTGACGAGCATACCGACTGTGTTCTTAAAGCTCTTTTCAGTGCCTTGCGAAATGATGTGCGTAATGGTAACATTCATTTTTTCGTCGTCGAATATTTCTTCGACTTTCAGCATAATGTCACTTTTGTACAAATTTTCTGTTTTATACAAGTACGTCTTCTTCATCTGCTCGTAGCTACGCTCGCTACCAAACTCAAACCCCCCTTTAAAGATACCTTTGAAAAACATTGTGCTTATTTTTAAAATATTATTATTTAGTTTTCATTTTTAGTTTTTGAATGACACAAAAAGCCACTATCGAACGGATTTAGACATACATATATTTTTAGTTAGATAAAAATATATCCTTTAAATCTGCTACGATTTTTTACCTCTCTTTCTTGATGTACACTCTGAATCATTATATTTTCTGCACTTTGGCGTGGATATAATTATGCAAAACGACGACACTCTAAAAGTATGACGTAGAATTCCCTTAAATAATTGTTGCTTATTGCGCTATGTCTGACTGATATGTTTCAGATATGTAGTACACGATACACATTTAACGCACGATAAATCGTAGTTATGCGGAACATACTAAATTGTAAAAAACTTAATTATAAAATTTAAGTTTTTTTCAATTACCTGAAAACATGATTGAAGTGCAAATATTAAACAATTTATCGACATAAACAAGCGTTTTGCACATATTTTTTATATTAATATTCATTTTTTATTCATAAATTTTCGATTTCATACTTTTATAAATAGTTATTTATCAATAAGTTAGCTAGTATATTTTTATTCAACTCAAAAATAACTACAAAATATGCTGTCACAAATATACTGAATACGTCTATTTTCAAAAATGTATATTTAAGCATAAAAAACTAAACTAAAAACATTTTAGAATAGAATTAAATTGATAAAAAAACATTCACAAAATAAAAGTGAACGTAAGACAATGTTATTAAAATAAAAAAAGGTATTGATTTTTACACCAATACCTTTTTTATATATTACAAAAAACGCAAATACTTAAGTATTATTCGAGTAAACAGTAAAATTTGTAGCTTTTGGTATTTTCAATTTCAATATGCAATATACAATTGGCAAAAGGTAACGATTTTCGGCCTTTTTGCTTATTGTTCATTGCAAATTGTACTGAGTTTTAGCAAAATATTATAAATCTCACATTTTTCGAAGACTGGCTAAGTAGTTACACAAAACAATAATTCTTATTTCTTAGCCGCCATGATAGCTGCCATCGTAGAACCGATTTCTGCTGGCGAGCTCACAACCGTAATTCCACACTCTGCCATGATGCGCATTTTGGCTTCCGCCGTATCGTTTTCGCCACCCACGATTGCTCCCGCGTGACCCATCTTGCGCCCTTTAGGTGCTGTCTGACCTGCTATGAAACCCACAACTGGTTTTTTGCCATATTGCTTCACATAATATGCAGCTTCCGCCTCTAAGTTACCACCAATCTCACCGATGATGATGATCGCATCAGTTTCATCGTCGTTCATCAAGAGTTGTACTGCTTCTTTGGTTGTCGTTCCGATGATTGGATCACCGCCGATACCAATCGCCGTCGAAACGCCCATACCAGCACGAACCACTTGGTCAGCCGCCTCATAAGTCAATGTACCTGATTTCGATACGATGCCAATACGTCCTTTTTTGAATACAAAACCTGGCATAATGCCCACTTTTGCTTCGTCAGGCGTGATGACACCTGGGCAATTCGGCCCAATCAAACGACAGTCAATATCTTCGATGTATGCTTTTGCCTTCACCATATCTTGTACAGGAATCCCTTCGGTAATACAAATAATGACTTTGATACCTGCCGCAGCCGCTTCCATAATCGCATCAGCCGCGAACGCTGGCGGTACAAATATGATAGATGTATCTGCTTTTGCCTTCGATACCGCATCAGCCACCGTATTGAAAACTGGTAAACCCAAATGCTCACTGCCACCTTTACCTGGCGTAACACCACCAACTACTGGCGAACCGTAAGCAATCATTTGCTCTGCATGAAATGTACCTTCTTTACCAGTAAAGCCTTGTACGATGATTTTTGATTTGTTATTGACTAAAACAGACATCTTTTT
>JAYUJV010000296.1:0-2872 GCA_043764975.1 Saprospirales bacterium | reverse complement strand
ACGAATATTCAGATCCTACAAATGTAGGTTTTCCGATCAATACAAAATCTGACGATTTTGGTATCACGATGAACGAAAAAGGTAACTTCGGTTATTTTACATCGGATCGTAGTGGTGGCAATGGTCGTGACGACATTTATAGTTTCTACAAACAAGCAGCTCCAGTTGAGGTTTATGTTTTTGATAAATCTACGAAGTTGCCAATCCAAGGTGCAGTTGTGAAAGATGATTGCTCAGGCAATACTTACAAAACTGGCAAAGATGGTCGCGTTCGTTACGAGATGAAATTAGACAATACTTGTAAGATAAATGCTTCTTTCGATGGTTACTTGCCTAATTTTGGCGAAGCCAACAGTAAGAACTTAGATGAAGTAGATCCTAAAGTTTTGGTAGAAATTCCATTGTCGAAGCCATACAAATACAACATGGAAGGCGTTGTGTTCGATCAGCAGTCAGGTTTACCACTCGAAGGTGCGGTAATTATGCTGGCCAACGATTGTTCAAAAAATGCACCTGATTCTATCGTAACCGATGCTTCTGGTAAGTTCAAATTCACGTTAGATGCAGATTGTTGTTACTCGGTGAAAGGTTCAAAAACTGGTTTCTTTGCGCAAACTATTGATAAATTTGCAGATTCAGAAACTAAACTTTGTACTAAAAATATGCCTAAAGATTCTACTTTACGTGGCGATCTTTATTTGCAGCCAACTGGTTTTGTATCAACACCAGGCACAACTCCAATTATTGGTTCGCCAATAACTCCTGGTACGGTTACGCAAACGCCACTTAATCCTGATGCGCCAATTTATTTGCGCGATAAAGGTGTGTATGTTTTACCAAATACAACAGCTCCATATAATGGTTCTTATGGTGGTATAGATTACAAAAATGGTAAGGTCGTGAAAACAAAACCTGGTCAATTTGTACCTTCGCCAACGCCTCAAGATCCGAATGGTTCTATTGCATATTTGTTGCACATTTATTATGACTTCGACCAAAGCTACATTCGTAAGGAAGCTGAATCTGAGTTATTTAAATTGTTGAAATTGATGCAAGACAATCCTACGTATATCATCGAATTGGGTTCTCATACGGACTCACGTGGTTCTGATACTTACAACAATCGTTTGAGTCAGCGTCGTGCAGAAGCAGCTGTTCGTTGGTTAATCAATAAAGGAATCGAAAAAGATAGATTGGTCGCGCGTGGCTACGGTGAAACAGTGAACGTGAACAGTTGTGCAAACAATATTCCATGTTCAGAATCTGAACACCAATTTAACCGTCGTACAGAATTTAAGATATTGGGTTGCAAAGGTTGTGTTGAAAACACTACACTTTCTGCACCAAACCCAATGCCTAAAGTTGATAAATGTAACGGTTGTCCATTCTAAAATTACAAAATTATTTTGATTGAAATTATAAAAGCCGAGTAGAATTTTTCTACTCGGCTTTTTTATTTACAAAACTTATAAATTGTTCTTTTTCAATAACTTACACGATTCGTATATTTTTTTAATTCCCTTAATTTTTTTAATTTCTTTAATTCAAAATGAACTACTGTACATTTTGTAGCGGTTTTTCTTCTTTGCCAAAATGTAAATCGAACTCAAAATTCCGAGCTTTTAAGTTCAATACAAGCGTTGTATCGCCTATTTTTTGGATTTTATAATCTACTTTAGTTTCAGCAGAATGTATAATTGTGCTGTCCGTTTGGAGCGAATAATGTCCGTTATTGATGGTTGGCAGATTGGTATTTAGGTCGTAACTATTTGTAAATTCAAAATATGTACCCTCGAGCCGATTTGTCGCTTCATTGTTAGCAGTTGCGCTGCGCAATTTCCAATAACCTTCTAACTTTTGTTGCATCAAATTTACATTTTCAACTTTGTTATCTATTTGTTTGGGCAGATTTTTATCACCAAGATTACAAGCATAAATCGTAATCACAAAATAAGTACTGGCTAAGTAAAGATATTGTTTTTTCATGTAAGGAATTTTGATAATAAGTTTTTATTAAAACGTTGATTATCAGTATTTTGTTTTGAAAAGTAAGTTTTTTTATTAAAATTAGTAACATAAAATGCAAATGTAAAAAAAAATAGGGAAACAACTATTGTCGAATCCCTATTTTTTATATATTGCTTTTAGGAAGCATTCAAATTTGTGAGAACAACCTCAATTTACTTTACAGCATCTACGATAGCTTTGAAAGTAGTTGGGTGGTTCATAGCCATATCCGCCAATGCTTTACGATTCAAGGTAATCCCTTTTTTGCCCAATGCAAAGATAAATTTGCTATAAGACATATCGTATTCGCGAACTGCTGCGTTGATACGCGCAATCCAAAGACGGCGATAAGCACGTTTTTTTAATTTACGGCCTACATAAGCAAAAGCCATTGCTCTATCAACTGCATTTTTTGCAACTGTATATACTTTTGAACGCGCACCAAAATAACCTTTGGCTGCTTTCATGATTTTTTTGCGTCTGCGGCGAGACGCTACGTGATTTACTGAACGAGGCATGTCGTTAATTTTTTTTAGTTCAGCAAAGCCAAGTATTTAAACTTGTTGAGCTTTACTCTCGTTAAAAATGATTTGAATTGACAATGTTTTTTATACTTTCGTATATCGGCACATCGAAAAAAGCCTTAAACAACGGGTTGGATTAGATGCACAACATCAAACGAACGCGTGACTCATCACATGCGCGAACGATAGCATAGTTGCGGTTAGCTAACTTTGCTTTAGGGTTCTTGTTGCGCATTAAGTGAGCAGTGTTCGCCATTGGGCGTCTGATCTTGCCTGATCCAGTTAGCTTAAAGCGTTTTTTTGCACTGGAGTGTGTCTTTAACTTTGGCATAATCTTAATG
>JAYUJV010000295.1:0-2873 GCA_043764975.1 Saprospirales bacterium | reverse complement strand
TGCCATAATCATTGTCGATGGTTTCGCAACTACCATTTCTGGTAAAACCAGTCAATGGCTCGAAGCAACAAGGTTGCAACTTTTCTCCCAATATGTTGAGTTGTTGCTTGGTTTCATTTGTTGTTTTGGTCATTTTTGAAGTATTTTTTTGTCTTTTTACAGGTTTTTCACAAGTTTGAGCCGATAAATTCAAAACTGAAAACAAAGTGAAAATGAAGATTGAAAAGCTAAATTTTGTCATTATTTTTTCTTTTATTAACAAAAAATAATTGAAAATGTTTATTTTTGGGAACTTCATTTTGTAAAATATCATTTCAAACAAATTTGTAGTAACATGAAACACTTTGATTGTCAAATTCGTATCAATGTTTATTATTTAAATATAAAATAATTAGTTCTGTATGGCATTGTTAGGTATTGGTTCAAGGGTAAAACATCCCACTTATGGTGTTGGTGTCGTGACAAAATTATTTCCCGTTGGTTACGAAGTTTGTTTTATGCAATTTGGAATAAAACAAATTGGAAAAACGTATGAAGATTGGGAAGTCATAGAAGCGATTCCGACTGAAGAGTCCGTAACATTTACGGAAGCAGAAAAGTCTTTGGTCAAAATCTTGAAGGCTTGGTCTGATATTTCGGAAGTCGTTCCGTTGGGCGATAAATGGAAAAATGGCCAGATGATTCTTCGACCTGGAGAATCGAATTTGAAAGACAAAGAAGTGCCAATCGAAACGTTTTTTCATAAAATAGTGATGGTGCGAGATCGTGTGCGCGTGATGGAACAAAAAGTAAATAGTTCAAAATTGAGTGATGAAGAAAAAATAGACATTCAGCAATATATCACACGTATTTATGGTAGTTTGACGACTTTTAACATACTTTTCAAGGAAAAAGAAGATTATTTTGTAGGCGAAGCGAAAGGTTAAATTAAAACTCGTAATTCAATGAATGTTGTGAAAATTTAAGAAAAATCGAAATTTTGATTGAATAAAGCAAATAAATTGCAATAAGCAATTGGCAAAATGCAAGTTTATGTAACATAAAAGTGCAAATTGAACTAAACACAATTCAAATATAACAGATACAAATATTTTGCGCTTTTAGCACGAATTTTTATAAATCTTTGATTTTTAAAAATTCGTGCAATTCGTTAAATTCGCTTTAAAATTCGTGTATAAAACGTCAATTTATATATATAATTCGTAAGTAATTTAGAGCTATGTATGAGCATTTAGTCTTATATATCAAGTTTAGAAATTCAATATGCACTTTTATTTTACAAAAAAAATGCAACAAACAAATAGCAAATTGCATATTGACAATTCTTATACTTTGTTACAAAATTTCACATTTTAATTTTCACAAAAAACATTTAAAACACTTTCAATATTGTTCCCAATATTTCGTTTAATCCTAATAAAGCATAATTGTTTTATTAGGATTTTTTATGAAAATAAGATTCTTATCGAATAATATATGTACTTTTGAATGATAAAAAAACAGTTTATGAAAAAGATAATATTTTGCTTAGTTTCAATTTCAAGTTTAGTATTTTCGGCTTGCAGTTATACCGAAAAAATACGTGACGGACGCACTGCTTATGAGCGTAAACAATATGCGAAAGCGATTCCGATGCTCGAAAAAGAATTGAAAAAAGCAAAATCTAAAAAAGATAAAGCCTTATTGGCTTACCAAATTGGCGATAGTTATATTCATGTTAATAAACCCGAAAACGCATTACCATATTTTACAGAAGCGACTGACAATCAGATAGATGCAACATATTTGAAGGCGTTGGCGTTTGCTCAAAAAACGGTTGAAGATTATAAAAATGCGGGGTTGAGTTTCAAAAATTTGGGTATCGAAATCGGAAGTCCATTTGAATACAAACGTGAAATTGGTATTTGCCAAACGGCTCAGAATTGGTTGATCGAAGCACCACAAAGCGGCATTTCTATCAAAAATATTGACTTAAATTCGGCTGCAAACGAATACTCAATCGTGCATTATGGTCAAGACAAAATGGCGTTTACATCAGATCGAAAAACGGCAACTGGCACTACGCCATATAATTGGACTGGTTTACAGTTTAGCGATATTTTCATCACAAATAATGATTTTAGCAATATTGAAAAATTTGATAATCAGATTAATACGGCATTAAATGAAGGTTCATTGGTTTTTAATAGTGACGCTTCAGAACTCTTTTTTTCGAGAAACGTAGGCGAAGGCAATAGCGATTTATATTGTAAATTAATGACTTCAAAAAAAGAAAATGGCGCGTGGTCGAGTCCGTCTGTATTGGCTTTTTGCAAAGAAAATATCAATTACGCGCATCCATGTTTGGGTCTGAATGGCAACGTTTTGTTTTTTTCGAGCAACGATACAGAAGGTTTCGGTGGTTATGATATTTTTTATACTTCTCGAACCAAAAGCGGTTGGGACGAACCAAAACCCTTACCAAAAAGTATCAATACCGAAGGCAACGAAGAGTTTCCTTTTATGGATGCTGACACACTCTATTTTTCATCTGACAAACACCTCGGCATGGGCGGGTTGGATATTTTTAAATCTTGGCGCGTCGGTAAAGATTCTTGGACGCCGCCACAAAACTTGAAATCGCCCATAAATTCTGGAGCAGACGATTTTGCATATATCGTAGATGCAAGTTCTAATCATGCAAAAAAAACTGGCTTTTTTACATCTAACCGAAAAGGTGGAAAAGGTTTAGACGATATTTATCAATTTACACAAGTAAAAGTAACGCCTAAACCTAAGCCAATTGATTCTACAACTATCAATAAGCCAATTGTTTATAAAATGTCATTAGATATATATGTATTAACAAAAATATATAAAGACCCAAGCGATCC
>JAYUJV010000294.1:0-2877 GCA_043764975.1 Saprospirales bacterium | reverse complement strand
GACCGCGTGACGCTCGAAGATGCAGAAGTGCGTTTGCTCAAACCCGAACATCCAGTGCTAACCACGCCCAACAGAATCTCGTCGAAGGATTTTGAAGGTTGGGTGCAAGAGCGTGGCTTGTATTTTCCGAACGAATGGGATTCAAAATTCGATGCCGTTTTGTCATGTAATGACCCTGGCGAAACGCCCAAAGATGGCGGTCTTTTGGTAGCCAAATACGGTAGCGGATATTTTGTGAGTACGAGTTTTTCGTGGTTTCGTCAGCTTCCAGCTGGTGTGACTGGCGCATATCGTTTGTTTTCAAATATCATCTCGCTTTCGACTGTAAAACAGCCAGTTATATTGCCGAAAGTTGATAAAAAAGGAAAGAAAAACTAGAAAAATAAGTACGAAGTACGAAATACGAAGTACAAAATATGAAGTACAAAGTACAAAGTACGTTATCGTATAGCGCGTACTTTGTATTTCGTACTCAGTACTTTTTTCGTACTTCGTACTCAGTACTTTGAATATAAGTCTTATGCAAAAACTATCCGTCATCATCACAACTTACAATGAGTGCGAACACATCGAGCCATTGTTGTCGCATCTGGATTGGGTGGACGAAATCGTGGTGGCCGATAGTTTCAGTAGCGATGGTACGTACCAATTGTTGCAACAAAATCAGCGTATAAAACTGCATCAACGCGCCTATAAAGGTCCAGCGGATCAGAAAAATTGGTTGATAGAACAAGCCACAAATGAGTGGATTTTAATCATGGATGCCGATGAACGCATTTCGCCAGATTTACTAGTAGAATTGAAGCAATTACTAAGTTCTGAACCCAATATGGACGCTTTTACGATTCGTTTTCGGACACATTTTATGGGTCATGCGGTGCGATATAGCGGTTGGCAAAACGATAAGGCGGTGCGATTGATTCGTAAAAGTAAGTGCCGATACAACAGCAACCAAGTCCATGAAGATATAGACGTGAATGGGTTGCGCATGGGCGCATTACGCGCGCCTTTCGAGCATTATACATACAAGAGTTTAGATCATTTTTTGTCCAAAATGCAACGCTATGCGCAATGGGGCGCGCAGGATAAGCTCGCCAAAACGAAGCGCGTAACATACTTTCATTTGTGGCTAAAACCGAGCTTTCGTTTTTTGAAACACTACGTATTCAAATTCGGATTTTTGGACGGAAAAGTAGGTTTTATCATTAGTATATTGATGGCTTGGGGCGTTTTTTTACGCTATGTATATCTGAGGGAAATGTTGAGAGGGAGGAATGATTGACAATTGGCAATTGGCAAAATTTGTTAATTATTTTTACTATTGCCTGTTGCAAATTGAAACGTAGAATGCGTCAAAATTCAATTCTAATGTCTTCTTGTATAATTTTTAATCGCTCACATCATTTCAATAAATCCTTATATCGCTCGCCAATCGGGATTTCTTTTTTACCAATAAATATCGTTTTTTTAGTCATCTTTTCAACTTTCGTCAAATTGATGATATGCGAGCGATGAACTCTTTTGAATTGTGCTGCAGGCAACATTTCGACCAAGTTTTTCAGTGCCATCAACGTCAAAACAGGTTTGCCCGAGGTCAGAAAAATGCGGCAATAATCGTCCATGCTTTCGATATGTAAGATTTCATCAAAATTAATTTTTACATTTTGATAATCTGCTTTTACAAAAATAAAATCATCTTTAACTACTTCATTATCAGGTTTTTGTAACAATAAAAAATAATCGTTTGCTTTTGTAGCGGCTTTAAAAAAACGTTCAAAATCAAAAGGTTTTAGTAAATAATCCAACACGTCGAGGTTAAATCCTTCGAGTGCGTATTGACTATATGCCGTAGTAAAAATAACAATTGGCGGATTTTCGATGCTTTTCAACCACTGTATTCCTGTAATATCGGGCATTTGAATGTCTAAAAAAACAAGGTCTATTTTGTTTTTTTGCATAAAATCGCTCGCCTCAAAAGGGTTGCTAAACGCGCCTTTCAGTTCCAAAAAATCAACTTTTTGGATATAGACTTCAAGTAGGTCGAGTGCTAACGGTTCGTCGTCGAGTGTGATACAAATCATTCAGAAAAAATTAAGAAAATTAAAGAAAATTAAAGAAAATTAAAGAAATTAAGAAAATATGTTACTTGCTATTTACCAATTTTATCATCAATTCTACATTATATTTATCTTCTAAATCATTGATAATCAATTCATAACGATTTTTGTATAAAAGTTCTAAACGCTGTTTTGTGTTTTCCAAACCGATGCCTGTTTTGTCTTTTGCTTCGTTGAGCGAATGGAATTTTTGATTTTCGATGTTCATTTCTAAGTTGTTGTTTTTTATAAAAATAGAAATAGAAATCATAGCGTTTTCTCTTGTACTGACACCGTATTTGAAAGCGTTTTCGATAAATGGAATAAGCAACAAAGGCGCAATCGGCGTATCTTGGTTTTCGCAAATGATTTCAGTATGCAAAGTCATATTTTTGGGCAATCTAAGTTGCTGTAAATCAATAAAATGTCTTACATATTGTAGCTCCCTTTCTAAGGGAACAAAATCGCTTTTCGCCTCGGCCGTGACGTAACGCATCATGTTAGAAAGTTGCATGACGGCACTTGGCGTTTGTTCCGATTTTTTTAGCGCAAGCGTATAAATGCTATTGAGCGTATTGAACAAAAAATGTGGATTTATCTGTGCTTTCAAAAACGATAATTCGGTTTCTACTTTCTCTTTTTCGATGCTGATGCGTTGTTTTTCGGTTTCGTACCATTGCCTTGTCAATCTGATGCCCGTACTTACTAGCAAAACCAATAAAAATATCAAAGTTCCCATCAATTTTGATACGGCATTCATTACTTCTTGTGGCGGCGAAAA
>JAYUJV010000293.1:0-2881 GCA_043764975.1 Saprospirales bacterium | reverse complement strand
CAAAAAGAAGTCATTTCAATTTTCGATATTTTCAAAATAGGTATTGGGCCATCAAGTTCGCATACGCTTGGGCCTTGGCGCGCAGGTATGGCTTTTATAGATGCCGTTCATAGCCAGTTTCCTGAAACAAAAATAGCTTCGCTTCAAGTGTTTCTGTATGGTTCATTGGCCAAAACAGGCAAAGGCCACGGTACTGATATTGCCGTACAGCTTGGTTTGATGAGTGCTGATCCTGTCACTTTCGATACACAACTCGTAACGCCAACTATACAACACATTGCGACAAGCAAAACCTTGACGCTCGCCGATGGTCATTCAATCGATTTTGATCCAACGCAAGCCATTATCTTCTTTTATGACACCAGTTTGCCTCATCATCCGAATGGATTGACCTTTGCCGCTACGCTACAAGATGGGCGCGACTATGCTCAAACGTACTACTCTGTTGGTGGTGGTTTCGTGGAAAAAGAAGGTTCGGGGCAAACGCAAAAATCAAGTATCAAAATTCCTCACCCAATTGATACTGCTGACGAACTGATAGAATATTGCTTGACCGAAATGATGTCTATTTCTGACATTGTGTATGAAAACGAGCAAGCTATGCGCTCCAATCGCGAGATTTACACAGGTTTGATGTCTATCTGGAACACCATGAAAGCCTGCATATATAAAGGTGTGCATACATCTGGCTTGTTGCCAGGCGGTCTTTCGGTGGCGCGACGTGCTTACCACATCAATCAGCGTTTACTGAAAGGCAAAAGCTATGACAATTATGATACTTGGCTCACTGAAATAAAAACTTCGCCGCCTTCATTTCAAAATGTATTGGATTGGGTTAGCTGTTTTGCACTAGCGGTCAATGAAGAAAATGCGTCGTTCGGACGAGTCGTAACGGCACCAACCAACGGTGCTGCTGGCGTTATTCCTGCGGTGCTGCAATATTATGTTGCTTTTTGTGATGGCCACGACGATGAAAAAATTATGCGTTTTTTGATGACGGCTGGCGAGTTGGGAAGCATATTCAAGAAAGGCTCAACCATTTCGGCCGCCATGGGCGGTTGCCAAGCCGAGATTGGCGTTTCGTCTGCTATGGCGGCTGGCGCACTCACCGAAGCCTTGGGCGGCAGTATCCGACAAGTATTGATGGCCGCCGAAATTGCGATGGAACATCACTTGGGGCTTACTTGCGATCCGATAGCGGGTTTGGTGCAAATCCCTTGTATCGAGCGCAACACCATGGGCGCTATAAAAGCCATCACGGCCTCGCAATTAGCGCTACAAAGTGATCCGCAACAAGCAAAAGTGTCCCTCGATAAAGTGATACATACTATGTGGGAAACTGCTTTGGACATGAACTCAAAATATAAAGAAACCTCTGATGGCGGTTTGGCCGTAAACGTCACGATTGCTTTGAGCGAATGCTAAGGTTTGGAATTAAAAAAATTAAAAGAATTAAAAAAATTAAGATAATATATTGAAAATCAATTAGTTGCAATATATTTAACTATGCCAAAGTGCATATAATTTTACCCTTCTAATAAAATATCGAATATTGAACAAGGAATAATGAATTTCGAATAAGTGCTATGACAAAATTATTGCTAAATCGTAAATTTATTAAAAAAACATTCATAAAATACTGAAAATCAATAATTTATGTCACAGATTTTAAAAAATTATTCTTAGAAGTTATTTTGTCCTAGCACTTAATAGGAATATCAAATGAGGATTGTCAAAGATGCTACAAGATTTCGATATTCGATATTCGATATTTATTTTTTGATATGTAAAAAAGTAAAACCTTATGCGTTACAGTTTAATTTAACTAATTTCCTAATTCAACCAATTCAACCAATTCAACCAATTCAACCAATTCAACCAATTCAACCAATCCCCCAACATACTATTTCCGCTTCACGTCAATTACTTTTATTTTAAACACCAAGACACTGTTTTCTGGAATGACTACCGTATCGGTATATAAACCACCTGGGCCATAAGCCAAGGCAGACGGCACGAGCAAAACACCTTCGCTGCCTTTATTAAAGTACGCCAAACCTTCTTCCCAACCTTCGATAACCTTTTTTTCTCCGAGTTGAAAATCGAAAGGTTTTTTGTTTTTCGCAGAATTGTCAAAACTTTCATTGCTCAAAAACAAGCCTTCGTACTCGATACTTAACGCATCGCCTTTTTTGGCATTGTCGCCTTTGCCAGCTTTCGTGATGACATAACTGAGTCCGCTATCGGTCCGTTTTGTTTTGAGTTTGCGCGCAATCGCATATTCGTTTATTATTTTTTTATCCGCATCGAGCTGTTGTTTTTTGCGCAACTCAAAAGCCGCTTGTTCCTTTTTTTCGATGTCGGCAGTATAAGCGTCGTATTGCGCTGGCGTCAGAATTTGGAGTACTTCTATCTCGTACATCACAGGCTGATTGGCAGGTACATCGCCAGCGCCGCGCTCGCCAAATGCCAATGCAGCAGGTACGTAAAGCATTGATTTTGAGCCAACTGGAAGGTATTCGATGCCAATGTCCCACCCTTCGAGTACTTGCCCGAATCCGACTTGAAACACCGTTGGCTCTGTGCTTTGGTCAAACACTTTGCCATTGAGCAACATACCTTTATAGTTTATTTTTACAAAATCATTTTTCTTCGGCAATACGTTTTTCTTACTTTGGTTGGCGCTATAATACAAGTCGTCAGCAATGAGTGTTGCTTTTATGTTTTTGCTTTCAAAATAACTTTTTAGCGACAAGCTGTCTTGTGCATTCGCGACAACATTGAATCCGAACACAAACAATAGTAAATAAATTATTTTCATTAAAACTGATTTAAAAAATTAGTAAAAGTTTAGGCATTAGTCGAACATACAGTAACAACG
>JAYUJV010000292.1:0-2893 GCA_043764975.1 Saprospirales bacterium | reverse complement strand
TGATGTCGTAGCCTTCAAAGACGATGCTGTATAGTACTTGTGTGATTGGTACGTGTAGTTTGTAGGTTTTGGCGAGTTGTCGCGCAATTTGTAAAGTTCGCACACCTTCCGCAATTTCTACTGACGAAGCCTTAATTTGTTCCATAGTTTCGCCTTGCGCCAAGCGCATACCGAACGTATAATTGCGACTAACGGTACTGGTCGAAGTCGCGATGAGGTCACCGATACCAGCCGTACCTAAAAATGCACGACTCGGACTGCCCAATGCTTTTCCAAAATTGACCATCTCTATCAGTCCGCGCGTGATGAGCATCGCTTGTAGGTTTCGCCCCATACCCATGCCGCCTAAAATACCTGAGCCAATGGCAATGATGTTTTTGAGCGCACCAGCCAGTTCTGCACCCAACAAATCGTGAGAGCCATATACATGAAACAGTTTACTGTCCAATAAAGTATCGCCAATCTTGATGACTTCGTCAAATTTACTAGCAATCACGCCAGCCGTTGGCTGACCTGCGAGTATTTCTTTCGCAAGGTTCGGACCACTCAAACAACCTACGCGTTTCACTAGTGTTTCTTCCAGAATCACTTCGCTCATGGTGCGCACGTGCTGACGACTGAGTTTCGTTTTCGACAAGTCTTCGTTGCTCACGCCAACTACATCTAAACCTTTTGTACCATGTATCACGATGTGATATGGTTTCAAAAAAGGTGCAATCTTTACAATCGTAGTGCGAAAATGCTCCGACGGCACAATCGGAAAAATAACATCACATGATTCTGCAATCTCATGGATATGCTCCGTGGCGCGCACGCGTGGTGACATTTGTACACCATTGTGCAAGTGCTGCAAATTGATGTTGTCCACCACTTCTTTGCGTTTACTATACACCAACACGTCCGAATTGATGGCCAATAAGTTGCACATCGCTGTTCCGAAACTACCGGCACCAATTATTCCTACAGGTTTATTCATGTTTTGTTATTATTTTTTGTACCGATTTAGCCTATTTGTAGATTTCATTATTGATAAAAATATTTGCTTATTACTTCTCCTTTAAAAAAGTAAAAAATAAATTCAATTATTATTTAGAATTTTCATAAAATATTGATTATCAACGACTAACTGACAAAAATGACTAACCGACAATTTTGACTCTTAATTCAAAATTACTTCAATTTATCTGCCCACAATTTGCGAAATTTCCCCACTTTGGGCGTAATCACATAACTACAATAACCTTCATTTGGGTTGATGTTGTAATAATTTTGATGATAGGTTTCGGCTACATAATAGTTGCTCATGGGCGCAAGTTCAGTCACGATTTTGCCGTCCCATATTTTTTCGTTTGCTTCAGCAAAGATAGTTTCACAAATCGTTTTTTGTGCATCATTGAAATAATAAATCGCCGAACGGTATTGCGTACCCGCGTCATTGCCTTGTCGATTGAGCGTAGTTGGGTCATGCACCGTAAAAAACACAGACAAAACGTCCGCCAAACTAATTACTGTAGGATCAAAAGTAACTTTTATGACTTCTGCATAACCTGACATACCTGTACAAACGGCTCTATAATTTGGGTTTTCCGAGAAGCCATTGGCATAGCCACTTTCTACTTTCGTAATGCCTCGAAGCTCCAAATACAATGGCTCGATGCACCAAAAACAACCGCCGCCAAGTAATATTTCTTCTACGCCATCAGGTGTGATGAGCGTTGTTTTGTGTAATATTTTTTCAGACATATTGCGTTTTTTAAAGAAGTAATTTAAAAATAAATTCATGTTTGAATGTTGGATTAAGTACAAAAACTTAACGTATGGAGCAAAGTTACCGACACCTTTAAGGTGTCGGTAACTTATAAATCAATTTTTAAATAATTATTTGCCTTTCGTCGCTTCCACAAACGTTTTTGCATCTTGCCAAAGCTCATCATGTAGCGAATCCGCTGGTTTGAAAGTTGCAAATTTTACAAAATCGGACATATTCAATACTTTTGACAACAATTGTTGTGGCTTATTTTCCAAAGTTTTGATGCGCTGATGCACCAAAATTTCGGCAGTCGTGGATTCGAGTGCGGACACTTTGTATTGCTGCTCTAAGTATAAACGCACGATGTTCGACAAAGTTGAATAATACGCTTTTATATCATTATTTTTTATATAATCACTTGATTTTAAGGCATTTAAATCTTTCATGGCGCGCTCATAAGGCGAGATACGAGGCGTTGTGACTACTGCTGTTTTCTTGGGTCTGCGTCGCCATACAAAATAATACCAATACGAAAATATAGCTGACAATACCAAACAAACGGCCACTAATATCCAAGTAAGATAATCAATCCAAGTACGATTTTCGGGCATAATGTCTTTTATGGGCGCAAGTTTCAGACTATCGAGCGTAGGCGCATATACGGTCAGGTGTATCGAATCGCTAAAAATAGTATCAATGAGTTGTCCTTTTCTGATACGAATTGGCAAACTAATCGTATATTCGCCAGCCGTAAAAGCCGTCACGATGGCCGAAATCGTTTGTGTCTTAAAATTCGGATAATCAACGCTGTCTCTGATTTCGTAGCGCACCAATTCCAAAGAATTAGAGTCAAGTTGCTCAAAATCAATGTGTTGTAGCACAGCATTTTTATCATAATCTACATCAATCAGCATTTTTTGCTGATCACCGATGAGCATACGTGTTTGCTCTAAACCGATGTTGCAACTCGCTTTGTATTGTGCATGAGTGCTTTGCAAACAAAGAAAAAACACAAAAAAAAGGCCTATATAACGCATAGTCAAATTCTATTTTTTTGCAAAAATAATAAAATATCATGCAATCTTTATTTCAAATATTCATAAAACTTGGATTTCTACATATAGCAGACATAAAAAGCAACGA